>NZ_JBMOWQ010000144.1:0-58661 GCF_049310485.1 Pseudomonas sp. GZD-209 | reverse complement strand
AGAGAGGAAAGAAGTAGGTCGCGGGCCGTCCCCGCCCGCGGGGGGCCTCGCCCCCCCCCCGCGATGGCGTTACTGCGAGTAAGTGCGCAGGAAGTTACCGATCCGGCCGATCGCCTGCTCCAGGTCATCCACCCGTGGCAGGGTGACGACGCGGAAGTGGTCCGGCCACGGCCAGTTGAACGCCGTGCCCTGGACGATCAGCAGCTTCTCCGACAGCAGCAGGTCGAGGGCGAATTTCTCGTCGTTGAAGATCGGGCACACCTTGGGGTCGATACGCGGGAACGCGTACAGCGCGCCCATCGGCTTGACGCAGCTCACGCCGGGGATGTCGTTGAGCAGTTCGTAGGTACGGTTGCGCTGCTCCAGCAGGCGGCCAGGCGGCAGTACCAGGTCGTTGATGCTCTGGTAGCCGCCCAGGGCGGTCTGGATGGCGTGCTGGGCCGGCACGTTGGCGCACAGGCGCATGTTGGCCAGCATGTCGATGCCTTCGATGTAGCTCAGGGCATGTTGCTTGGGGCCCGAGATGATCAGCCAGCCGGAACGGAAACCCGCCACGCGGTACGACTTGGACAGGCCATTGAAGGTCAGGCACAGCAGGTCCGGCGCCAGCGAGGCGGTGCTGATGTGCACGGCTTCGTCGTAGAGGATCTTGTCGTAGATCTCGTCGGAGAACACCACCAGGTTGTGCTGGCGCGCCAGCTCCAGCATGCCCAGCAGCAACTCCTTGGAGTACACCGCGCCGGTGGGGTTGTTCGGGTTGATGATCACCAGGGCCTTGGTGTTCGGGGTGATCTTGGCCTTGATGTCTTCGAGGTCAGGGAACCAGTCGGCCTGCTCGTCGCACAGGTAATGCACCGGCTTGCCGCCGGCCAGGCTCACCGCGGCGGTCCACAGCGGGTAGTCGGGGGCCGGGATCAGCACTTCGTCGCCGTTGTTGAGCAGTGCCTGCATCGACATCACGATCAGCTCGGACACGCCGTTGCCCAGGTAGATGTCCTCGATGGTGACGCCTTCGATTTCCTTCTGCTGGCAGTACTGCATCACCGCTTTACGCGCGCTGAACAGGCCTTTGGAATCGCTGTAGCCCTGGGCGGTGGGCAGATTGCGGATCACGTCCTGGAGGATTTCGTCCGGCGCCTCGAAGCCAAACGGCGCCGGGTTGCCGATGTTCAGCTTGAGGATGCGGTGGCCTTCCTCTTCCAGGCGTTTGGCGTGCTTGAGCACTGGGCCGCGAATGTCGTAGCAGACATTGGCGAGCTTATTCGATTTGCTGAACTGCATGATGGGATCCTGGTTGGACAAGGCGCGGCGCGCCGCCGGTCAAAGGTTTGAAAAGGGCGAGGCGCATGCCAGACTGGCTGGCTTGGAAAGCCAACTAATATACGTTCCACCCGCGCCATAAATAAAGACGGTGCGAGGTGAAATTCAGCCTGCCGAGGTCCCTTCATGCAAAAGATCGACAAGACACTGGACGAGTGGCGCGCCATGCTCGACCCCGCCCAGTACCAGGTGTGCCGCCTGAAAGGCACCGAGCGGCCGTTCAGCGGCAAGTACAACAGCGAACGGCGCGACGGCATCTACCATTGCATCTGCTGCGACCTGGCGCTGTTCGACGCGAAGGCCAAGTTCGACTCCGGTTGCGGCTGGCCGAGCTTTTACCAGCCAATCGAAGAGGCCGCGATGATCGAGATCCGCGACACCTCCCACGGCATGATCCGCACCGAAGTCACCTGTGCGCAATGCGACGCCCATCTGGGCCACGTGTTCCCCGACGGCCCGCCACCGACCGGCCTGCGCTATTGCATCAACTCGGTGTGCCTGGACCTCAAACCCCGCGATTGAAGGAGCAAACGCATGGCCGATGCACTGCTGGACATCCCCTGTGTCACCCTCGGTGGCGAGCAGAAAGTGCTGGGCGATTTCGCCGGCAAGGCGCTGCTGGTGGTCAATACCGCCAGCCAGTGCGGTTTCACCCCGCAGTACAAGGGCCTGGAGCGCCTGTGGCAGGACTACCGCGAACAAGGGCTGGTGGTGCTGGGCTTCCCCTGCAACCAGTTCGGCAAGCAGGAACCGGGTGATGCCCGCGAGATAGCGCAGTTCTGCGAGGTCAATTTCGGCGTGAGCTTCCCGCTGTTTCGCAAGGTCGAGGTCAACGGCCCCGGCGCCCACCCGCTGTTCGCCGCGCTCAAGCAGCGTGCTCCGGGCCTCTTGGGTTCGCAGAAGATCAAGTGGAACTTCACCAAGTTCTTGCTCGACCCGGCCACCGGCAAGGTCATCCGCTACGCGCCGACCACCAAGCCCCAGGCCCTGGAGGCCGACATCGAGCGTTTGCTCAAGCGCTGAGTGGCACCCAATGATCGATCAGCGCCAGTAACTCTTCGCGGCGGAACGGTTTGGCCAGGTAGTCGTTCATGCCGGCGGCGCGGCAGCGTTCGCGCTCCTCGGGCATGGCGTTGGCGGTCAGGGCGACGATGGGCAGTTCCGGCCAGCGTCCGCTCTGGCGGATGCGCCGGCTGGCTTCGTAGCCGTCCATCACGGGCATGTTGCAGTCCATCAGCACCAGGTCGAAGGTTTCCTGCTCCAGGAACTCCAGGGCTTCGGCGCCCTGGGCGGCGACCTGCACCTGGCAGCCGAGCTTGGCCAGCATGCCTTTGGCCACCAACTGGTTCACCGGGTTGTCCTCAACCAGCAGGATGCGCGCCCGACGTTCCTGTGCCAGCGACACCTCGTGGGGCAGGGGGGCGTTGGCCTCGCCCAGCAGGGTGCGGCGCAGGGTGTGGTAGAGGGCGTTGCGCGCCAGAGGACGGGCCAGTTGCTGCAGGGGGGCCAGTTGCGCGGCCTGCTCGCTGGGCAGGAAGCTGCCGTAGGCGGTCACCAGCAGGATCGGCGCTTGGATGTTTGGGCGCAGCGCCAGTAACGGGTCCAGGTCATCGGTGATCAGCAGGTCGACGCCCCCGCTGAGTTCGCTGGCCGCGTCGATCCGCACATAGTCCAGCCCCCAGCCCGGCAGCAGCCCCTGCAGCAGCTCGGCCAGGCCGCTGCCGGCATTCGTCAGTGCCACCACGCGCCCGGCCAGCGGCGCTGGCGGGATCGCCTCGGTGTGGGCGGGCAGCGGCAGGTCGGCGCTGAAGCGGCTGCCAAAGCCGGTTTCGGACTGGATGTGCAGGCGGCCCTGCATGGCCTTGCACAGGTTGTGGGTCAGCGTCAGGCCCAGGCCGGTGCCGCCATACTGGCGGGTGATGCCCGCGCCAGCCTGGGTGAAGGGCTGGAAGATGCGCGCCTGGGCCTCCTCGGGGATGCCTATCCCGGTGTCACTGACTTCCAGGCGCACGCCGCCGACGATGCTCGACAGGCGCAGGTCGACGCGCCCGAAGCGAGTGAACTTGAGCGCGTTGGACAGCAGGTTGCTGACGATCTGCCTGACCCGGGTGGGGTCGCCAAGCACGCTGCTGGGGAAGTTCGCGCTGATCAGGCAGGTCAGCTCGACGCTGGCCGCAGCGTTCTGCGACAGCAGGTTGGCGGTGTCTTCAAGCATTGCCCCCAGGTCGAAGGGGATACGTTCGAGCTCCAGCTGGCCGGCGTCGAACTTGGACAGGTCGAGAATGTCGTTGAGCAGTTCCACCAGCACCTTGCCCGAGTCGTGGGCGATTGACAGCTGCTGGCGTTGCTCGCCGGCCAGGGGGCTGTCCAGGGCCAGGGCGATCATGCCAAGCATGCCGTTGAGCGGTGTGCGGATCTCGTGGCTCATGTTGGCCAGGAAGGCAGCGCGCGCCTGGGCCATGCCCAGGGCCCGCTGACGCGCTTCGTCGAGCTCCTGGTTGGACTGGCTCAGGCGGTTGTTGCTGGCCTTGAGCTCGTTGGTGCGGGCCGAGACGATGTCTTCCAGTTCGTTGAGGTATTGCGTCAGGCGGTTCTCGGCGTTGCGCCGCTGCTGGATCTCGGTGGCCATGCTGACGAACTGCTGGTTGGCGACCTTGACCAGCACGCCGATCTCGTCGTTTTCATGGCCCTTGGGGCAGTCCACCCGGGTTTGCCGCGGCGTGCGCGCATCGCCACCGCTCAAGGCGCTGATCACCGTGACCAGCGGTTTGGTCAGCATCAGGTAGAACAGCGCCAGGAGGATGCCGGTGAGCACCAGGCTGCGGGCGAAACCGTTGAGCAGGGTAACCCCGGCGCGGTCGAGGAAGCGCCCGCCGAAGGCAAAGGTATCGACGTCCAGGTACAGGGTGCCCAGGTATTCGCCGGGCATGTGGGCCAGGTACAGGCGGTCCTGGAACTGGCGCTGCTCGCCGAACAGGAAGTCCGACAGCGGTCGGTAGCGGCTTTCCAGTCTGGGGCGCTCGGTGTCGGCCAGCACCGTGTCGTTGTTGTCGATCAGGCGGGCGCGCAGCAGCGCCGGAGATTTGAGCAGGCCGCCGGTGAGTTCCTGGGCCAGTTCGGTGTCGATGTTGTAGGCAATCCGTGAGGCGGTGTCGTGGCTGATCTTCAGCAGCGCCTGAATTTCACGGTTGATGGACGCGTCTTCGCTGGCATAATCGATGCCGATCTGGATGAGACTGAGCAATGTTCCCAGGATGAAGCCGACCAGGACTGTCAACCGGGCTTGCTTGTATGACAGGCGATTGGTGAACTTGATATCCATGGGTCCCAAGCCGGTGATGTGCTCCGTGCGCTGCGCAAGCATAGCCGATCAGCCCTGGCTGCTGGCGGGTCTGTCAAACATTCAGCCTTGCCCCGCGATAGCGGTCCGACGCTCTCATTGCCTGCTTTCAGGAGCCATCATGGACGCCCGCCTTACCGCTTTTCTCGACCGCGCCGAATCTGTTCTTGCGCGCCTCGAACCCTTGTTGCCCGCGCCACGCCCGGACATCGACTGGTCGCAAACCCTCGCCGCCCGCTGGCAGCGCGATGGCCGCAGCGGCTACCTGATGCCGCTTGAGGTCAGCCTCGACATTCGCCTGTCCGACCTGATCGGCGTCGACCAGCAGCGTGACCAACTGGGGCGCAACACCCACCAGTTCATCAACGGCATGCCGGCTAACCACGCCTTGCTGTGGGGCTCGCGCGGCACCGGCAAGTCGTCGCTGGTGCGTGCGCTGCTGGCCGAACACGCCGGCAATGGCCTGCGCCTGATCGAAATCGAGCGCGACCACCTGGCCGACCTGCCGCGTGTGGTGGAGCAACTGCAAAAGCTCGAACAGCGCTTCATCCTGTTCTGCGACGACCTCTCGTTCGAAGCGGGGGAGGGCGACTACCGGGTGCTCAAGAGCGTGCTCGACGGCTCGCTGGAGCAGGCCCCGGACAACGTGCTGCTGTACGCCACCTCCAACCGCCGCCATCTGGTGCCGGAAAAACAGAGCGACAACGAAAACTGGAAGATGGTCGACGGCGAACTGCACCCCAACGAAGCGGTGGAAGACAAGATTGCCTTGTCCGACCGTTTCGGCCTGTGGCTGTCGTTCTACCCCTTCAGCCAGGAACACTTCCTCAATGTGGTCGAACACTGGATCGGCAAGCTGGCGCGCCAGGCCGGGCTTGCCTGGCAGCGCACCGAAGCACTCGATATTCTCGCCGTGCGCTGGGCCACCGGCCGCGGCAACCGTAATGGCCGTTGTGCCTATCAGTTCGCCCGCTACTGGGTCGGGCTGCAATTGCTGGAGCAGAAATAAATGATCGACCTCAACGCCAGTGGCCAAGGCCTCGACGGCTACGCCCTGCTGGCCGCGCAAGTGCAGGCGCTGTTCGCCGACGAGCGTGACTTCATCGCCAATGCCGCGCAGTTTTCGGCCTTCCTGT
Source organism: Pseudomonas sp. GZD-209 (assembly GCF_049310485.1). NCBI lineage: Bacteria > Pseudomonadati > Pseudomonadota > Gammaproteobacteria > Pseudomonadales > Pseudomonadaceae > Pseudomonas > Pseudomonas sp. GZD-209. The sequence goes on along the minus strand of NZ_JBMOWQ010000144.1, from coordinate 52,865 downwards.
ACAACCAGGTGGACGACCTGAACTGGGCGGGGTTCTACCTCAACCGTAACGAAGAGTTGGTGCTCGGGCCGTTCCAGGGCCAGGTGGCGTGTGTGCGCATTCCGTTCGGCAAGGGCGTATGTGGTGCTGCGGCAGCCACCCGTCAGACCCAGCGGGTCGAGGATGTGCATGCCTTCCCCGGGCATATCGCCTGTGACAGCGCGTCGAACAGCGAGCTGGTGATCCCGTTGCTCAAGGACGGGCGGTTGATCGGGGTGCTTGACCTGGACAGCCCGAAGGTCGGGCGTTTCAGTGAGGCCGACCAGGCCGGGCTGGAGCGCTTGGCGGCGATTTTTCTAGAATTGACTGATTGCTGAAATGAAGAAAGGGGCCTGCGAAGGCCCCTTTCCATTTGTGCTGTTGCCATCGCGAGGCAAGCTCGCTCCCACGGCTGGATCAGTCGTAGATGACCCGCTTCTTCCAGGTCTCGTCCTCGTCGGTCTTGAGGCCTTCGGTCAGTGCGTTCTGGTCGTCCGCTGCCGGCTCCATCTGGTCCAGTACCTGGGCGTTCGCCCGGTTCAGCAGCTTCTCCATATAGGTGAGCTGTTCTTCGTACTGTTTAGGCTCGGGCTGCTTGCGCAGGTACTGCACGCCACGCTCGAAGGCCAACCGCGCCTGGCCCGGCTGGTTCTGCTGCAGCGCCTGCTGGCCCAGGTTGTTGAAGAACTCGATGTGCAGCAACACCAGGATGTGGCGGATCTCCTTGACCCAGTACTTGCCCTCGTTGGTGGCCAGGAAGCCTTCCTGGGTGGCGCGCACGATCTGATTGTGCAGCAGCTCCAGCAAGAAGCGCACGTCCTTGGCCTTGACCTCGGTGTGGATAGGCGAGGGCGGGTTGCTCACCGGGATCTTGTCGCCCTGGGCAATCAGGCCCTCAAGTTCAGCGATGCGTGCCTTGAGCTCGGCGCTGTGCTTGTCCAGGGCCAGCTGGCGCTGGTTGAGGTTGAGTTCCAGGCGGGTCAGAAGCAGCTTGAGCGCCGGAGTCATGAACTGGCCGGGGAAGGTTTCGGTGATTTCACCGCAGCGGCGCAGGCGGTCGGCCAGTTCTACCTTGAGCCGGACGCGTTCGAGCTTGTTGTTCTCGACCACGTTGTTGAGGTAGCCGATCACGATCAGCAATGCGATACCCGCAACGATAAGCAGGGTGATCAGAAGTGGTGTCACCGTAAACGCCTCATGAAGAAGTTTTGCATCTGTACGAGAGTGTAGTGAGTTCGCCGAAAAGCGAACAGTGCAGCCTGGCGGACAGCTTTGGGGCGTGCCGTTCGCTGTCGGCTTCATGTATTGGTATATGTCGGCCGCAGTCCGGATTTCTCCAGATGCTGGCGCATTGCCATGAGCTTGCCGGGCTGCCGTCAGAAAATCAACGCCAATCCCTGGACGCACCTGTCAGCACCTTATAGGAAAGCGGGAAGTCATTGATTTAAATAAATTTCTACAAAGGGGTTGACGGCTTTCCATGGCATCCATAGAATGCGCGCCACTTGCAGCGTAAAGCACACAGCGGAACGCGGCAGGGAGTGAAGATGTAGCTGTGTCCCCTTCGTCTAGTGGCCTAGGACACCGCCCTTTCACGGCGGTAACAGGGGTTCGAGTCCCCTAGGGGACGCCAATGCGGGAATAGCTCAGTTGGTAGAGCACGACCTTGCCAAGGTCGGGGTCGCGAGTTCGAGTCTCGTTTCCCGCTCCAGTTTCTCCGGCCCTGTTTAGGCAGGGCAGGAAAAGAAAATCCAGGCTGAATCGCGAGGTTCATGTTCTGGTGCGCTGAAAAGCGTCGGCTTAGTCCCCTTCGTCTAGTGGCCTAGGACACCGCCCTTTCACGGCGGTAACAGGGGTTCGAGTCCCCTAGGGGACGCCATATTGCGGGAATAGCTCAGTTGGTAGAGCACGACCTTGCCAAGGTCGGGGTCGCGAGTTCGAGTCTCGTTTCCCGCTCCAGTTTCAACGGCGTCGTCTTGTACGGTGCAGGTGGTGAAGGTCTTCATGGCGCTTCACGCCAAATGCGGTAAAGCTTCACTTTGCGGGAATAGCTCAGTTGGTAGAGCACGACCTTGCCAAGGTCGGGGTCGCGAGTTCGAGTCTCGTTTCCCGCTCCAAACATGAAAAACGCCACTCTTCGGAGTGGCGTTTTTTTTTGCCTGTATCAGGCCGCGCGATCCACCAGCACAGCCTCGATGCTCGAGATCATCAGCCAGCAAGCCTTGTTGTCGAACAAGACTTCCATCGACTCGGCGCGCGAGCCTGACAAGTCATTGTTGAAGCGGTTCGATCTGATGGCTTTGCAAGGACGGGTGTTCGAAGTTTCGACAGAAAAAATGCAGCCGTTTCAGGAAAGCACGCCCCACGCGGTAGGGTGGGGCGTTTTGCGAATCAGTGCGTGTTGCCCTGGCCGCTGTGGGTCAACAGTTGTTTTTCCTGGTGCCAGTCGAACGGTTCGTCGTTCTGTTCGGCTTCGTAGCGGCGTTCCTCCAGTTGCTGGTACAGCGCCAGCTCGTCGTCCGGCATGAAGTGCAGGCAGTCGCCGCCGAAGAACCACAGCAGGTCGCGGGGCACCAGGTGGGCGATCTGCGGATAGCGCTGGATCACCTGGCACAGCAGGTCCTGGCCCAGGTACTGGCTTTCGAGCGGGTCTTGCGGGAGCAGGGTCAGCAGTTCGTCGTAGCGTTCGAGGAACAGGGCGTGGCTCTCCTCGGGCACCTGCTCGGCCTCGCCCAGCGCGGCCAGGATGGTGCGCAGGTGATGCAGCAGTTGCAGGTGGTAGTCCAGCTGGGGGTTGGCCATGGGGTGGTCCTCGGTGGTTCTAAACAGGGGCGCAGTATACGCCAATCGCGGGGCAAGCCCGCTCCCACGCTACACACCGTGGGAGCGGCTGTGCGCCGCGATGATCCTCAGCGCACCTTGCCGGGTACCGGCAACAGTTGCTCCTTGTCGAACGCATCCACATCGATCACCACCCGCCTGGCCTGCTCGGCGGCCTGCAGGCGTTGCCCGTCGGCCGCCTGCAACACACCGGCCTGCACCGCCGCATCGATCGCCGACTGGCCCGGTTGCAGTTGCACCGTGCCTGCTTTGAGTGCTTTGTGCAGTACCGCCTGCAAGGGTGCCACCTCATCCAGCAGATCGCAGGCCCGTTGCAGCGCCGCCACCGGGTCACCCTCGGCCTGTGGTCGGAAGCAGCCGGCCAGCACGTGTTCCAGTGCTTCATCGCCTTTGCTGCGGCCGATCAGTGCGGCCACTTCGGCATCCAGTTCGTCACTGGGCCCGGTGTGGCGGCGGCCAAACGGGAACACCAGCAGGCGCAGGGCGCAGCCGATGAAAGGGTTGGGGAAGTTGTCCAGCAGCGCATCCAGGGCCTGCTCGGCCTTGCCCAGGCTTTCCTCCAGCGCCCAGCGCAGCAGAGGGCGCAGGTGCTCGGGCGAGCCCAGGTCGTGGTAGCGCTTGAGCGCGGCGCTGGCCAGGTACAGGTAACTGAGCACATCGCCCAGCCGCGCGCTGAGCCGTTCGCGGCGTTTGAGCGCGCCGCCGAGCAGCATCATCGACAGGTCGGCCAGCAGGGCGAAGGCTGCGGCCTGGCGGTTGAGGGCACGGAAATAGCCCTGGCTCAGGGCATCGCCCGGCACCTTCTCGAAATGCCCCAGGCCAAGGCCCAGCACCAGGGTGCTGGCAGCATTACCGGCGGCGAACAGGATGTGCTGCATTAGCAGGTCGTCGAACTCTTTCAGCGCGTGGTCCTGGTCTTCGCGCCCGACCAGGGCCATTTCCCTGAGCACGAACGGGTGGCAGCGGATCGCGCCCTGGCCGAAGATCATCAGGTTGCGCGAGAGGATATTGGCGCCCTCGACGGTGATGAAGATCGGCGCGCCCTGCCAGTTGCGCCCCAGGTAGTTGTTCGGGCCCATGATGATGCCCTTGCCGCCGTGCACGTCCATGGCGTGCTGGATACATTCGCGACCGCGCTCGGTCAGGTGGTACTTGAGGATCGCCGACAGCACCGAGGGCTTTTCGCCGAGATCCACCGCCTTGGCGGTGAGCAGGCGGGCGCTGTCCATCAGCCAGGCATTGCCGCCGATGCGCGCCAGGCACTCCTGGATGCCCTCGAAGGCGTTCAGCGGTACGTTGAACTGCTCGCGAACACGCGCGTACTGGCCAGTGACCAGGCTGGTGTACTTGGCCGCGCCGGTGCCGACTGCGGGCAGCGAGATGGAGCGGCCCACCGACAGGCAGTTCATCAGCATCATCCAACCCTTGCCGAGCATCTGCTGCCCACCGATGAGCTGCTCCAACGGCACGAATACATCCTTGCCACTGTTGGGGCCGTTCATGAAGGCGGCGCCCATCGGCAGGTGGCGCTTGCCGATTTCCACCCCTGGGGTGTCGGTGGGGATCAGGGCCAGGCTGATGCCCAGTTCTTCCTGATCACCGAGCAGGTGGTCCGGGTCGTAGGCCTTGAACGCCAAGCCCAGCAAGGTGGCTACCGGGCCCAGGGTGATGTAGCGCTTTTCCCAGTTCAGGCGCAGGCCAATGACTTCTTCGCCCTGCCATTGGCCTTTGCAGACGATGCCGGTGTCGGGCATGGCGCCGGCGTCGGAGCCGGCCAGCGGGCCGGTGAGGGCGAAGCAGGGGATCTCGTCGCCACGGGCCAGGCGCGGCAGGTAGTGGTTGCGTTGTTCATCGGTGCCGTAGTGCAGCAGCAGTTCGGCCGGGCCCAGGGAGTTGGGCACCATCACCGTGGAGGCCAGGTCGCCGCTGCGAGTGGCCAGTTTCATCGCCACCTGCGAGTGGGCATAGGCCGAGAAACCTTTGCCGCCGTACTCTTTCGGGATGATCAGGGCGAAGAAGCCATGCTGCTTGATGTGCGCCCAGGCTTCGGGCGGCAGGTCCAGGTCCTGGCCGATCTGCCAGTCGCTGACCATGGCGCATAGTTCTTCGGTGGGGCCGTCGATGAAGGCCTGTTCTTCATCGCTGAGTTTCGGGGCCGGGTAGTCGAGCAGGGTGTTCCAGTCCGGGCGGCCACTGAACAGGTGGCCGTCCCACCACACGGTGCCGGCGTCGATGGCTTCGCGTTCGGTTTGCGACATGGGCGGCAGGGTGCGCTGGAACCACTTGAACACGGGCGCGGTGAACAGCTTGCGGCGTATTTCGGGCAGGGCGATGAAGGCGACCTTTATGGCGATCACTGCCCAGATCAGCGTCAGCAGCCAGCCGGGGGCATGGCTGAACACGCCCATCAGCAAGGTGTAGGCGGCCATCGCCGCGAGGATCTGCAAAGGGGGCAAGCGACGGTGCGTGAGGTACGCAGCGCCCAATACCAATACCAGCAACCACAACAGCAACATGATCCTTCCTCCTTGAAACCAGGGGGCATTCAGCCGACCCACAGAGCTTAGACGGGCTAGGAGGACTGACACGGCGGGGCGCCAAGAGTTCGCTCAGCCATCGCGGGGCAAGCCCGCTCCCACGCATGTGAATTGCATTCCAATCGTGGGCGCGGGCTTGAACTCGCGATGAGGCCTTTGGATCAACCGGAGCGATTCATCCCCAGCTCCATGTCATCGATCAGCGCCTTGGCCATGGCGCTGAGGATGCGCGCCGAGCTGCCGGCGAGCATGTCGTTTTCCATTTCGGCTTCGCAGGTGAGGTGACGGATGCAGCCAAGCAGTACCGACAACTCGTCGAAGGCGTGCTGGAAGGGGATGCCGGGCTGGATGCGGAACAGCTCCAGGCAGGGGGTGGTGCCTGAGGTGCTGCCATGGTCGGTCGGAGCGGTCATGGCCGTGCTCCCGTTTCGTGGCGGATCAACGGGTAGAGCAGCTGGTTCAGGTAGACGCAGGTGTTCAGCAGGGTCTGGCGTTGTTCTTCGCGGTTGTTGTCGAAGTACAGGTCGAGGACTTCGCGCAGGCAGGCCATCAGACGGGTGGCTTCGGCGCGGGCGGCTTCGGGGGTGAGGTCGGGGGAGACAGTTAGGTAGGGGAAGAAGCGGGGTGGATCGGGGACGATTTTTTTCATGATAAAGAGTCCTATGCGGTCATTGAAAACCACCATCCAGATCCTTTCTCACGAGGTGAGGGTGGCGGCCGTGTACGAGGTGAGAAACCGGGACATAGGACAAACCCGGCCAGACCAAAGTCTGCCCGCACACGGCCACCATTAGGGAACCGCTGGTTGTCATATGTGGTCGGGTTCTCACACCCGGTCACCAAATGTGGCGACCGGGTGAAGTTATCCCTGTGGTGTTTCCCCGACAACGCAGCAACTTCCGGCAGGCGCGTAGGATAGTTCCCAAGCGCTGCTGGCTGAAGCATTTGGTTTCAGGTTCGGAAATGTCTTACGGGTTGGGAGGTATGTCCTTGGTGGTCCTGGCAGGCTACCGCGTGAGGGCGGCCAGGTGCCAGGCGACAGCTTTGCAGCGCCTATGAGATCGAGCGCCGCCCGCGCGGCGCATCGCGGGACAAGCCCCACATTTGTTTCGGGCCAGTCTCTCCTGTGCCATTACCTGGTCCGCCTTGTTGGTACGACGCGGTTTGGGCGTGGTCGCTAATGCTGCTTCACATGACTCAAGACATGCACCAAGGCGGGCACCGGTACTTTCACAGGAGTAATTGGCCCGAAATAAATGTGGGAGCGGGCTTGCCCCGCGATAGGGCCCTCACACCCCCACACAACGCCCAAGCCTGGAGTAGACTGTCCCCCTCCCGCATTCATAAGGACATCGCCATGCTGAAGATCTGGGGCCGCAAGAATTCGAGCAATGTGCGCAAGGCGCTGTGGATCGCCCACGAACTGGGCCTGAACTTTGAATCCATCGACGCTGGCGGCGCCTTCGGCGTGGTCAACGAACCGCACTACCGGGCCCTCAACCCCAACGGCCTGGTACCAATGCTCGAAGACGGCGACCTGGTGCTGTGGGAGTCCAACGCCATCGTCCGCTACTTGTGCGCCGAGTACGGCGAGGAGCAGGGCTGGTACCTCGATGACCCACGCCAGCGAGCCCTGGCGGACAAGTGGATGGACTGGACCACCTCGTCCTTCGCCACCCCGTTCCGCCCGCTGTTCTGGGGCCTGCTGCGCACCCCCGAAGATCAGCGCGACTGGGTGGCGATCAACGCCGCGCACAAGCAGTGCGCCCAGTTGCTGGCCATCGCCGACGAAACCCTGGCCAAACAGCCCTACCTGTCCGGTGAGCAGATCGGCATGGGCGACATCCCCCTGGGCAGCTTCATCTACGCCTGGTTCGAAATGCCCATCGAACGCCCGGCCATGTACCACCTCGAAGCCTGGTACGAGCGCCTGAAACAGCGCCCGGCCTACCAGGCGGCGGTGATGACCGCCCTGACGTGACGCCACTTCGATAGTCATTATCAATAGATGTGACTGTACTTGTGCGGCCGGCCCTTGCACCATGGCCGCACTCACTGCGCCAGTGACTTTGCCTGGCGTGTCCTGAACCATTCTTTATCCGGTACGTGACCCGCTATGAGTTCCGCCCTGTCCATCCGACAGCTGACCAAGACCTACGGCAACGGCTTCCAGGCCCTCAAGGGCATCGACCTGGACGTCGCCGAAGGCGACTTCTTCGCCTTGCTGGGCCCCAACGGCGCCGGCAAGTCCACCACCATCGGCATCCTCTCCACCCTGGTGAACAAGACCAGTGGCACGGTCAACGTGTTCGGCCACGACCTGGACCGCGAGCCGGCTGCGCTCAAGCGCTGCCTGGGCGTGGTGCCCCAGGAGTTCAACTTCAACCAGTTCGAGAAGACCTTCGACATCGTCGTCACGCAAGCGGGCTACTACGGCATCCCGCCGAAGCTGGCCAAGGAGCGTGCCGAGCAGTATCTGACCCAACTGGGGCTGTGGGACAAGCGTGACGTGCAGTCACGCTCGCTGTCCGGGGGCATGAAGCGCCGCCTGATGATTGCCCGGGCGCTGATCCACGAACCGCGCCTGCTGATCCTCGACGAGCCGACCGCGGGGGTGGACATCGAGCTGCGCCGTTCGATGTGGAGCTTCCTCACCGAGCTCAACCAGAAGGGCATCACCATCATCCTCACCACCCACTACCTCGAAGAGGCCGAGCAGCTGTGCCGCAACATCGGCATCATCGACCACGGCACCATCGTCGAGAACACCAGCATGCGCCAGCTGCTGGGCAAGCTGCATGTCGAGACCTTCGTGCTCGACCTCAAGCACGACCTGCCCGCTGCGCCTGAGCTGCAGGGCTACCCGTGCCGGCTGATCACCCCGCACACCCTGGAAGTGCAGGTGGAGAAGGAGATCGGCATCACCGCGCTGTTCGGCCAGCTGGCGCTGAAGAACATCGAGGTGCAGAGCCTGCGCAACAAGACCAACCGACTCGAGGAGTTGTTCGTGTCCCTGGTGGAAAAAAATCTGTCGAAGGTGGCCGTATGAGTGTGGAGCTGCGCACCAACTGGGTGGCCCTGAACACCATCGTCTACCGCGAAGTGCGGCGCTTCTTGCGCATCTGGCCGCAGACCCTGCTGCCGCCGGCGATCACCATGGTGTTGTACTTCGTGATCTTCGGTAACCTGATTGGCCGGCAGATCGGCGACATGGGTGGCTTCACCTACATGGAGTACATCGTGCCGGGGCTGATCATGATGTCGGTGATCACCAACTCGTACGGCAACGTGGTGTCGAGCTTCTTCGGCAGCAAGTTCCAGCGCTCCATCGAAGAGCTGATGGTGTCGCCGGTGTCGCCGCACATCATCCTGGTCGGCTACGTATTGGGCGGTGTGCTGCGTGGCTTGGCGGTGGGGGTGATCGTCACGATCCTGTCGCTGTTCTTCACCCACTTGCAGGTGCATCACCTGGGCGTGACCGTGGTGGTGGTGTTGCTGACCGCGACCATCTTCTCGCTGCTGGGCTTCGTCAACGCGGTGTTCGCGCGCAATTTCGATGATATCTCGATCATCCCGACCTTCGTGTTGACGCCGCTGACCTACCTGGGCGGGGTGTTCTACTCGATCACCCTGCTGCCGCCGTTCTGGCAGACCGTGTCGTTGGCCAACCCGGTGCTGCACATGGTCAACTCGTTCCGCTACGGCATCCTAGGGGTGTCGGACATCAGCATTGGCACCGCGATCACCTTCATGCTGGTGGCTACCGCGCTGCTCTACCTGCTGTGCATCCGCCTGCTGGTCAGCGGCCGCGGCATGCGGGCGTAGGCAGCGGCACTGGCGCCGGCGCCATTGCCGGCCCACCCACCAGCGCCAGTAGAACTGGGTGGTGAAGTAGGCGAGCACGCCAAGCACCACCCCGCACACCACCGAGCCCAGCAGGAAGGGTTGCCAGAGCGTTGCCAGCTGGTCGGTGACCCAGTCGACGGTGATCTCTTCGGGCAGCGTGCGCGGCGGTACCTGCATCAGCCAGGCGCCGGTCATGTAGGTGACGAAGAACACCGGTGGCATGGTCAGCGGGTTGGTCAGCCACACCAGGCTCACCGCGATGGGCAGGTTGCCGCGTACCGGGATCGCCAGGGCGGCGGCCAGCAGCATCTGCATGGGGATGGGGATCAACGCCGCGAACAGCCCGACGCCCATGGCCCGCGCCACCGAGTGACGGTTGAGGTGCCAGAGGTTGGGGTCGTGGAGCAGCTTGCCGAAAAAGCGTAACGACTTGTGCTCCCTGATGCTGGTCGGGTCCGGCATGTAGCGTTTGAACAGACGGCGCGGCATGTGGGCTCCCGGCGGGGTTGAAGGGCGTCAGTATGCCTTGATTGAATCGCAGCCTCGTTCAGAGTTTGTGACAATTGTTTAGCAAGATTTCCCTCTTGATCAGCTAAGCCTCAGGGGCGTTTTTCGCTTCTGGAGCTCTATCTCATGCGCACAGGGATGCTTGCGCTCGTGCTCGGGCTGTTGAGCCTGCGCTTTCTGCCTGCTCTGCCACCGGTCGGGTGGTTGCTTGCACTGCTATTGCTGGGGCTGGCCTGCCTGCGTACGCGGGGCTGGCCGCTTGGCTGTTACCTGTTGGGGCTGTGCTGGGCGTGCTGGTCGGCGCAGCAGGCACTGGATGATCGGCTGGCCGTGGCACTGGACGGGCGCACCTTGTGGCTGGAGGGGCGGGTGGTCGGCCTGCCGGCGCGCACCGAGCACGGTGTGCGCTTCGAGCTGGAGCAGGCCAGTTCGCGTCGGGCCGAGTTGTCGCAGCGGTTACAACTGAGCTGGTTCGATGGCCCGGAGTTGCGCGCCGGGGAGCGCTGGCGGCTGGCGGTCAACTTGCGGCGCCCGCATGGGTTGCTCAACCCCCATGGCCCGGACCGCGAGGCTACCTTGCTGGCGCGCCGGATCGGCGCGACCGGCACGGTCAAGGCGGGTGAGCGGCTGGGCGCTCCCGCCCACGACTGGCGCGACGGCATCCGCCAACGCTTGCTGGCGGTGGATGCCCATGGGCGTGAAGCGGCCCTGGCGGCGCTGGTGCTGGGCGATGGCGCGGGGCTGGCGCGCCAGGACTGGCAGGCGCTGCAAGCCACCGGCACGGTCCATCTGCTGGTGATCTCCGGGCAGCATATCGGGCTGCTGGCCGGGTTGGTCTATGGCGGGGTGGCCGGGCTGGCCCGCTTGGGCGTGTGGCCGCGACGCCTGCCTTGGTTGCCCTGGGCCTGCGGTCTGGCCATGGGGGCGGCGCTGCTGTATGGCTGGCTGGCGGGTTTTGGCGTGCCGGTACAGCGTGCCTGCCTGATGCTGGCGGTGGTGCTGCTGTGGCGCCTGCGCTTTCGCCAGTTGGGCGTGGGGCTGCCCTTGTTGCTGGCGCTGCTGGGGGTGTTGCTGGTCGAGCCGCTGGCCAGCCTGCTGCCGGGCTTCTGGCTATCGTTCGCCGCCGTGGCGGTGCTGGCGCTGTGTTTTTCCGCCCGGCTGGGCGCCTGGCGGCCTTGGCAGGCCTGGACGCGGGCGCAATGGGTGATCGCCGTGGGCCTGCTGCCGGTGCTGCTGGCGCTGGGCCTGCCGATCAGCCTTACGGCGCCGCTGGCCAACCTGCTGGCGGTGCCGTGGCTGAGCCTGGCTGTGCTGCCCTTGGCCTTGCTCGGTACCGCGCTGTTGCCGCTGCCCTGGTTGGGGGAGGGGCTGTTGTGGCTGGCGGGCGCTTCGCTGCACGGCCTGTTTGGCTGGCTTGCCCTGGTGGCAGGGCTTGTGCCGGCGTGGATCGCCGAGCCACTGCCGCTGTGGGCTGGGCTGCTGGTGGGACTTGGTGCGTTGCTGGTGCTGTTGCCTCGGGGCGTGCCCTTGCGTGTGCCGGGTGCGGTCCTGATGCTGGCCCTGTGGGCGCCACGTGAGCAGGTGCCGCATGGCCAGGTCGAAGTCTGGCAGCTGGACGTTGGCCAAGGGCTGGCGGTGTTGCTGCGCACTCGCCAGCACAGCCTGTTGTATGACGCCGGCCCCGCGATGGGGGCAAGCGACCTGGGCGAAAGCGTGGTGCTGCCGACCTTGCGCAAGCTCGGGGTGCGGCAGCTGGACCTGATGCTGATCAGCCATGCCCATGCCGACCATGCCGGGGGCGCCGTAGCCGTTCATCGTGGGCTGCCGGTGAAACGGGTGCTGGCCGGTGAAGCGACGGCGTTGGCGGCAGGCTTGCACGGCCAGCCCTGCAAGAGTGGCGAGCGCTGGCAGTGGGATGGTGTCGACTTTGAACTCTGGCATTGGCCGGCCGGGCCCAACAGCAACGAGCGGTCCTGTGTGCTGCGGGTCGAGGCCAATGGCGAGCGGCTGCTGCTGGCAGGCGACATGGAGGCCGGGGCCGAGCGGGCCTGGCTGGCTGCGACGGAGGATCCGCGTATCGACTGGCTGCAGTCGCCGCACCATGGCAGCCGCACGTCGTCCAGCGAGGCGCTCATCAGGGCCATGGCCCCGCGCGGGGTGTTGATATCGCGTGGGCGGCACAATGGGTTCGGGCATCCTCATCCGCAGGTGATCGAGCGCTATCGGCGGCAGGGTATGAGCATTCATGACACGGCCTTGGAGGGCGCACTGCGGTTGCTGTTAGGGGACCATGGTGGGGTGGAGGGCGCGCGGGGGCGGCGGCGGTTCTGGCGCGATCAGGAATGAATATTTGCTGGATGTTTGGAGTGCATGCCTTGGGTGTTGTGGTGGGGCACAAATCGAGCGCCGCCCGCGCGGCGCATCGCGGGGCAAGCCCGCTCCCACATCTGTTTCGGGCCAATGAGTCCTGTGAAAGTACCGCTGCCCGCCTTGGCGCATGTCTTGAGTCATGTGAAGCAGCGTTAGCGACCACGCCAGAACCGCGCCGTGCCAACAAGGCGGACCAGGTTATGGCACAGAAGAGACTGGCCCGAAACAAATGTGGGAGCGGGCTTGCCCCGCGATGCGCCGCGCGGGCGGCGCTCGATTTGCGCCACCCCGCAACTCCCAAGTCGAACCCTACGATTTCCCTGACCTCCGGCAGATGAGCCCCCCGCGTGCGTATGGTAGAGTGGCGGCCTTTTTCCGAGGGGATGCTTACTGTGTGGGAATTGGTCAAGTCCGGTGGCTGGATGATGGTGCCGATCATCCTGAGTTCCATCGTTGCCATGGCAATCGTCGTCGAGCGCCTGTGGACCCTGCGCGCCAGCCGTGTCACCCCGCCGCACCTGCTGGGCCAGGTGTGGATGTGGATCAAGGACAAGCAACTCACCAGTGACAAGCTCAAGGCCCTGCGCGCCGACTCGCCGCTGGGCGAGATCCTCGCCGCCGGCCTGGCCAACTCGCGCCATGGCCGCGAGATCATGAAAGAGTGCATCGAGGAAGCCGCTTCGCGGGTCATCCACGAGCTGGAACGCTATATCAGCACCCTCGGCACCATTGCCGCCATGGCCCCGTTGCTCGGCCTGCTGGGCACGGTGCTGGGCATGATCGACATCTTCAGCGCCTTCATGGGCTCGCAGATGACCGCCAACGCCGCAGTACTCGCCGGGGGTATTTCCAAGGCGCTGGTGACCACGGCCGCCGGCCTGATGGTCGGTATCCCGGCGGTGTTCTTCCACCGTTTCCTGCTGCGCCGCATCGATGAGCTGGTGGTGGGCATGGAGCAGGAAGCGATCAAACTGGTGGAGGTGTTGCAGGGCGACCGTGAAGTGGAAGTGGCCGGAGGCAAGGCGTGAAGTTCCGGCGCAACCGTCAGCGCGAGAACGTCGACATCAACCTGGCGTCGTTGATCGACGTGGTGTTCGTGCTGCTGCTGTTCTTCGTGGTCACCACCACCTTCACCCGTGAGACGCAACTGCGCGTCGAACTACCCGAGGCCGCCAGTGCCGAGCAGGCGCCGGCCGACCAGGGCAAACTGGTGGAAATCTCCATCAGCGCCGAGGGTGTGTATTCGGTGAACAATCACCTGCTGCCCAAGAGCGACCTGGACACCCTGACCGAGGCGATCGAGAAGGAATCCGGCGGTGACATCACCCTGCCGCTGGCGATCAGCGCCGACGGCAAGACCCCGCACCAGGCTGTGATCACCGCAATGGATGCGGCCGGCAAGCTCGGCTTCAGCAAGTTGCGCATGACCACCGTCGAGGCTGCGCAGGGTAAACCCTGATGGCCTTCGCCGATCGCCTGCTCGCCGCCTGGTACAACGGTCATCCAGCCCTGGCCCTGCTACGCCCGCTGGAGGCGCTGTACCGCCGGGTGGTGATGCGCAAGCGCGCGCGCTTCCTCAGTGGTGAGAGCGCCAGCTACCGGGCTCCGGTGCCAGTGATAGTAGTGGGCAACATTACCGTTGGCGGCACCGGCAAGACCCCGATGATCCTCTGGCTGATCGAGCACTGCCGAAAGCGTGGGCTCAAGGTGGGCGTGGTCAGCCGTGGTTATGGCGCCAAGCCGCCTGAATACCCCTGGCGCGTCGCCGCCGAGCAGAGCGCCGAACAGGCCGGCGACGAGCCGTTGCTGATCGTCCAGCGTACCGGCGTGCCGCTGATGATCGACCCCGACCGTTCCCGCGCCGTGCAGGCGCTGCTGGCCAGCGATGCGCCCGACCTGATCCTCTGCGATGACGGTATGCAGCACTATCGCCTGGCCCGTGACCTGGAGCTGGTGCTGATCGACGCCGCCCGTGGCCTGGGCAACCGCCGCTGCCTGCCCGCCGGGCCGCTGCGCGAGCCGGCCGAGCGCCTGCACGAGGCCGACGCGGTGTTGTTCAATGGCGCCGCGGCCGACCGTGACCAAGGCTTCGCGTTTCGCCTGCAACCCACCGCGCTGATCAACCTGCGCAGCGGCGAGCGCCGTGACCTTGACTTGTTTCCTGCGGGCCAGGCGCTGCATGCCGTGGCCGGCATCGGCAACCCGCAACGTTTCTTCAATACCCTGCAGGGGCTAAACTGGCAGCCGCTGCCGCACCCGTTCGCCGACCATGCGCCGTACAGCCGTGAGCTGCTGTCGTTCAGCCCGCCGCTGCCGCTGGTGATGACCGAGAAGGATGCGGTGAAGTGCCGGCCCTTCGCCGCCGACGACTGGTGGTACCTGGCGGTCGATGCGCTGCCTTCGGCGGCCTTTGCCGCCTGGTTCGACGCACAGCTGGACCGCCTGCTGCCCGGTCGCCCCTGAGCCTTTTTCATTTTCCGGCCACTGGCCTCAAGGAAACCCCATGGACACCAAACTGCTCGATATCCTGGCTTGCCCGATCACCAAGGGCCCGCTCAAGCTCAGCGCCGACAAGACCGAGCTGATCAGCAAGGGCGCGGGCCTGGCCTACCCGATCCGCGACGGCATCCCGGTGATGCTGGAAACCGAAGCGCGCACCCTGACCGATGAAGAGCGCCTGGACAAATGAGCCTGGATTTCACCGTGGTGATCCCCGCCCGGCTGCGCTCCACGCGCCTGCCGGGCAAGCCGCTGCTGGCGATTGCCGGCAAGCCGATGGTCCAGCATGTGTGGGAGCAGGCGCGCAAGAGTGGCGCCAAGCGCGTGGTCATCGCCACCGACGATGCCAGCATCGTCGAGGCCTGCCAGGCGTTCGGCGCCGAGGTGCTGCTGACCCGCGCCGACCATGAGTCGGGCACCGATCGCCTGGCCGAAGTTGCCGCCCAGCTCGGGCTGGCGGCCGATGCCATCGTGGTCAACGTGCAAGGTGACGAGCCGCTGATCCCGCCGGTGATCATCGACCAGGTGGCGGCCAACCTCGCCGCGCACCCCGAAGCTGGCATCGCGACGCTGGCCGAGCCGATCCACGAGCCGGAAACCCTGTTCAACCCCAACGCGGTCAAGGTTGCCAGCGACAAGAACGGCCTGGCGCTGACCTTCAGCCGTGCACCTTTGCCCTGGGCCCGCGATGCCTTTGCCAAGGCGCGTGACGTGCTGCCCGAGGGTGTGCCGTACCGTCGCCATATCGGCATGTATGCCTACCGCGTCGGTTTCCTCCAGGACTTCGTCGGCTGGGGCCCATGCTGGCTCGAGCAGACCGAGGCGTTGGAGCAGCTGCGCGCGCTGTGGCATGGCGTGCGTATTCACGTGGCCGATGCCATCGAAGCCCCGGCCGTGGGCGTCGACACCCCTGAAGACCTGGAGCGCGTGCGGCGCTTGCTGGAGGCCTGATGCGCGTTCTGTTCGTCTGCCTCGGCAATATCTGCCGTTCGCCCACTGCCGAAGGCGTATTGCGCCACCAGCTGGAGGCCGCAGGCCTGGCTGACCAGGTGCAGGTGGCGTCTGCCGGCACCGGTGACTGGCATGTGGGCAAGGCCCCCGACAGCCGTACCTGCAAGGCCGCGCTGGCGCGTGGCTACGACCTGTCGCGCCAGCGCGCTCAGCAGGTCAAGGCGGCGCATTTCGCTGAATACGACCTGATCCTGGCCATGGACAACAGCAACCTGGCCAACCTCAAGGCGCTGCGCCCGCACAACGCCAAGGGCGAGCTGGACCTGTTCCTGCGCCGCTACGGCGCGGCGCTGGATGAAGTGCCCGACCCCTATTACGGCGGTGCCGAAGGTTTCGAGCAGGTCCTGGACCTGATCGAGGCGGCCTGCCGCGAGCTGGTAGTGGAAATCAAGGGGCGGTTATGACGGTGGCGTGGCAGCAACAGGTATCGCTCAAGCCCTACAACACCTTCGGCATCGATGTGCGTGCGCGTTACTTCACCCAGGCCCATGACGATGACGAAGCCCGTCAGGCCCTGGCCGAGGCCGCCGAGCGGCAGGTGCCGGTGCTGGTGATCGGCGGTGGCAGCAACCTGCTGCTGACCCGCGACATCGACGCCTTGGTGCTGCACATGGCCAGCCGTGGCCGGCGCCTGCTCAGCGATGACGGCGAGCGGGTGGTGGTGGAGGCCGAGGCCGGTGAGCCCTGGCATCCCTTCGTGCAGTGGACCCTGGCTCAAGGCCTGAGCGGGCTGGAGAATCTCAGCCTGATCCCTGGCACCGTGGGGGCCGCGCCGATGCAGAACGTCGGTGCCTATGGGGTCGAGATCAAGGACGTGTTCGCCGGCCTGACCGCGCTCGACCGAGAGACCGGCGAGCTGCGCGATTTCACGCTGCAGGAGTGCGCGTTCGGCTACCGGGACAGCCTGTTCAAGCGCAACCCCGGGCGTTGGTTGATCCTGCGCGTACGTTTTGCCCTGGACCGGACGTTGCGGGCGCACCTGGATTACGGCCCGGTGCGTCAGCGTTTGACCGAGCAGGGCGTCGGGCAGCCGACTGCCCAGGCCATCAGTGATGCGATCTGCAGCATTCGCCAGGAGAAGCTGCCGGACCCGGCCGAGCTGGGCAATGCCGGGAGCTTCTTCAAGAACCCGGTGGTGACGGTGGAGCTGGCAGACAAGATTCGTAGCGCTTACCCGACCGTGGTGGCTTATCCGCAGGCCGGTGGCCAGGTGAAACTGGCGGCGGGTTGGTTGATCGAGCAGGCGGGGTGGAAGGGCCACCGTGATGGCGACGCCGGCGTACACCGCTTGCAGTCGTTGGTATTGGTGAACTATGGCCAGGCGAGCGGGGCGCAGATGTATGCGCTGGCGCAGAGGATCCAGGCGGATATCCTTGAACGGTTCGGCGTGGAGTTGGAGATGGAGCCGAACCTGTACTGACGCAATCGCGGGGCAAGCCCGCTCCCACGGGCGGCGGTGCGCCGCTGCGACTTGCCCCGCGATCACCGGCGAAGCCGGTGCCAAGTTTTCCCGGCAATGAAAAAGCCCCGCCAGTTCGCACTGGCGGGGCTTTTTCATTCAGCGACCGGAATCAACCGTGATGAGGCTTGTGCTCGTCTTCGGTGGTTTCCAGGGCTGGAGCGGCCTGGGCGGCAGCCAGGGCAGCAGCGGCTGCTTCGGCTTCGCGCTTGCGGCGGCGTACTTCACGCGGGTCGTTCGGCGCGCGGCCGTTCGCCAGCATGACAGGGGCCGGCTCGACAACAGCTTCGACTTCGGCAGGTGCCTGCTCGGCAACCACTGGAGCCGGTTCGGCAGCTGGTGCTTCGACCACTTCAGCTTGTGCTTCAACAGCCTGGGCCTCGACGGCCGGAGCCGCTTCGAAGGCAACCGGAGCCTGAACTTCAGCCGCTTCGGCGACCGGCGCTGGTTCGATCTCGGCGGCTGCCACTGCTGGAGCCTCCACGACCGGTTCAGCTTCGATCACGACAGCCACCTGCTCGGCAACCGCTTCTTCGATCACTGGCTGTGGTGCCAACTCAACAGCAGGCTCGAAGCTCGGCTCGGCGGCAACTACGGGCTCGCTGACCGGCTGCTCGACCACTGGAGCGATCGCGATGGCCTCGGCTTGCTCGGCAACCTGGACCACTTCGCTGTTTTCAGCCTGGGCTTCGGCGACAACGGCGCTGGCGCGTTCGGCCTGCTCGTTGGCCTGGGCTTCGGCGTCGGCGCTGATGTTGCTGGTGGCGACGGCGGCGGTGACAGCGATGCCGGCGGCCAGTTCGGCACCCAGGGCGGTGGCCTGGTGCTGTTGTGGCTGCTGCTCTTCGCCGGCTTCGTCGTCGCCGCCTTCGATCAGCTCGCCATCGGCATTGCGCTGACGTTCACGGCGGTTGCTGCGACGGCGCTGGCCGCGGGAGCGACGGCGCGGACGCTCGCCATCGGCGCCTTCCTGCTCGTCCTGCAGCAGCTCTTCGTTCGGCAGTTGCTCCTCGTTCAGCTCGGCAGCCTGTTCGGCAACCTGCTCGTCAGGGCGCGGCTGGCGCTCTTCACGCGGCGGACGTGGTTGGCGCTCTTCGCGTGGTGCACGTTCTTCACGTGGTGCGCGTTCTTCACGCGGTGCACGCTCTTCACGTGGTGCGCGTTCTTCACGCGGAGCACGCTCTTCACGTGGTGCACGTTCTTCGCGTGGAGCGCGCTCTTCACGGGCTACGCGTTCTTCACGCGGTGCACGCTCTTCACGCGGCTGGCGCTCATCGCGGGCAGCCGGTGCGGCGTCCAGCGGGTCGCGCAGTTCGCGTACACGTTCTTCACGGTTGCCACGGCGGTCATCACGCGGCTGGCGTGGTGCGCGTTCTTCACGCGGCGCACGCTCTTCACGTGGGGCGCGCTCCTCGCGAGGGGCACGCTCTTCGCGTGGCTGGCGCTCTTCACGCGGGGCACGCTCGGCGCGTTCCTCACGCGGCTTGCGCTCCTCGTCGCGACGGCCATTGCGGTTGCGGCTCTGCTGGCGACCGTTGCGGCGCTCCTCGTTGCGCGGCGTGCGCTCGGCGGCCGGCTTCTCGGTGGTGGCGACCGGGGCGGCGACAGGCTCTTCCTTGCCGGCAAACAGGCTGACCAGCGACTTCACCAGGCCTTTGAACAGGCTTGGCTCTGGCACGCTAGGGGCGGCTGCGGCTACCGGTGCTGCGGCAGGCTGTGCTTCTTCTGTGCTCGGTACGGGAGCGTTGGCGCGGGCCGGAGCAGTCTTGACCGCGGCTTCCTGGCGAACCAGGGTGCGGGTGGCGGTCGGCTGCGGCGCTTCTTCGGTTTCGGTGGCTGCGATCTCGTAGCTGGACTGGTTGTTCAGCACTTCCGGGTTGTCGTCGCGCAGGCGCTGGACTTCGAAGTGCGGCGTTTCCAGGTGATCGTTCGGCAGGATGATGATGCGCGCGCGAGTGCGCAGTTCGATCTTGGTGATCGAGTTGCGTTTCTCGTTGAGCAGGAAGGCAGCGACCGGGATCGGGACCTGGGCACGTACCTCGGCGGTACGGTCTTTCAGCGCTTCTTCTTCGATCAGGCGCAGGATGGCCAGCGACAGCGACTCGACGTCACGGATGATGCCGGTGCCGGAGCAGCGTGGGCAGACGATGCCGCTGCTTTCACCCAGCGATGGGCGCAGACGCTGACGGGACATTTCCAGCAGGCCGAAACGCGAGATGCGGCCAACCTGCACGCGGGCGCGGTCGGCCTCCAGGCATTCACGCACGCGCTCTTCGACGGCGCGCTGGTTCTTGGCCGGGGTCATGTCGATGAAGTCGATGACGATCAGGCCGCCGATGTCACGCAGGCGCAGCTGGCGGGCGATTTCTTCGGCCGCTTCCAGGTTGGTCTGCAGGGCGGTTTCTTCGATGTCGCTGCCTTTGGTGGCGCGCGCCGAGTTGATGTCGATGGACACCAGGGCTTCGGTCGGGTCGATGACGATCGAGCCGCCGGACGGCAGGTCGACAACGCGCTGGAAGGCGGTTTCGATCTGGCTTTCGATCTGGAAGCGGTTGAACAGCGGGACGCTGTCTTCGTACAGCTTGACCTTGCTGGCGTACTGCGGCATCACCTGGCGGATAAAGGTCAGGGCTTCTTCCTGGGCGTCGATGCTGTCGATCAGCACTTCGCCGATGTCCTGGCGCAGGTAGTCGCGGATCGCGCGGATGATGACGTTGCTTTCCTGGTAGATCAGGAACGGCGCGGTGCGGTCCAGCGAGGCTTCCTTGATGGCGGTCCACAGCTGCAGCAGGTAGTCGAGGTCCCACTGCATTTCTTCGCTGCTGCGGCCAAGGCCGGCGGTGCGCACGATCAGGCCCATGTCGCCTGGAACGGTCAGGCCGTTGAGGGCTTCACGCAGTTCGTTGCGCTCTTCGCCTTCGATGCGGCGGGAGATGCCGCCGGCACGCGGGTTGTTTGGCATCAGCACCAGGTAACGGCCAGCCAGGCTGATGAAGGTGGTCAGGGCGGCGCCTTTGTTGCCGCGCTCTTCCTTCTCGACCTGGACGATGACTTCCTGGCCTTCGCTCAGTACTTCCTTGATGTTGACCCGGCCTTCGGGGGTCTTCTTGAAGTATTCGCGGGAAATTTCCTTGAGTGGCAGGAAGCCGTGACGTTCGGAACCGAAGTCTACGAAGGCGGCTTCGAGGCTTGGCTCGATGCGGGTGATCTTGCCTTTGTAGATGTTGGCCTTTTTCTGCTCGCGCGCGCCGGACTCGATGTCCAGGTCGTAGAGGCGTTGGCCGTCTACCAGGGCTACACGCAACTCTTCGGGTTGAGTTGCGTTAATCAGCATTCTTTTCATGTTGTACCGTCGGTTTCCGGGCTGCCGGAAACGGCGTTCGGCACACACGACGTATCGGGGTCGGTGCCAAGGTGCGCAAAGGGTGGCGGGCCACCCCCGTGTCGAGCAACGTTCGGCACCAGCCGGTTGCCCAGCCTGCCGTTGTCGCGACGACGCGTCCTGTTCGCTGTGGTGTCAACGAGCCCCTTAGGTGTTCGAATCGACGTTCATCGATAGCCGAATCAGCCAGACAGGCCTCGTGCACTCATGACAGGAGGAGGAATCAACCGTCAGCCGTGGACGCCGCTAGAGCGTCTGTTCAGGACCTTATCCGCTCATCGCCCGTTCAGTGGGGCGGTGGCCGGACGCGGTGCTACACGGTCCGAGGGCTGTGCATCTCCACCCTGCACGTATCCCTGATAATTCGGGTGCTGCCGCGCGCTGAATCCGCAACGGGTTGCATTTTTCGTCAGCGCGGGTACCGCGCTGGCGCCATTTATGTCCAAGGCAGGTATTTCCGAAGCATTCGCCGGGCGTTACGTGGAAGCGACTGGCGGGCAGAGGTGCGGCGAAAAAGGTTCGGTAAGCAGGTGGAACACCGCGCTTGTCGTTTTTCTTCGGTCTTCTCTACACAGCGCTGGTGGCGATTCCAGGCATTTGTTTAAACTGGCGAAAACCCCGTAGGACGGCCTCGCGTCCTGGAGAATTGCGAAGGTCAGGAACCGGCGTAGAGCCTGGTATCACTGGCCTGCCGCTTTTGGCGGCGTTCGCGACTATAGCAGTTATGATTAAGTGCTTCAATTCCATAAAAAATTGTTATGATCCCGCCATGACGACCAATACCCCTCCGACTTCCGGCGTACAGCTGATCGAAGTCGCGCCGGAGCTTGCCGGCCAACGCATCGACAATTTCCTCATCACGGCCCTCAAGGGCGTGCCCAAAACCTTGGTCTACCGCATCCTGCGCAAGGGTGAGGTGCGGGTCAACAAAGGGCGGATCAAACCGGAATACAAGCTGCAGGCTGGCGATATCGTCCGCGTGCCGCCTGTGCGCCTGCCTGAACGCGACGAGCCAGCGCCTGTGGCCCAGGGGCTGCTGCAGCGCCTGGAAGCCGCCATCGTCTATGAAGACAAGGCGCTGATCGTGATGAACAAGCCATCCGGCATTGCCGTGCATGGCGGCAGTGGTTTGAGTTTCGGGGTGATCGAGGCGCTGCGTCAGTTGCGCCCTGATGCCAAGGAACTGGAGCTGGTGCATCGCCTGGATCGCGACACTTCCGGCCTGCTGATGATCGCCAAGAAGCGCAGCATGCTGCGCCACCTGCATGCCGCCCTGCGCGGCGATGGCGTGGACAAGCGCTACATGGCGCTGGTGCGCGGCCATTGGCCGACCGCGAAGAAGCAGGTCAACGCGCCGTTGCTCAAGAGCAACCTGCGCTCGGGCGAGCGCATGGTCGAGGTGAATGACGAAGGCAAGGAGGCGTTGACGATGTTCCGCGTGCTGCGCCGTTTCGGCGAGTTCGCCACCATCGTCGAGGCCCGGCCGATTACCGGCCGCACCCACCAGATTCGTGTGCACGCCCTGCATGCCGGGCACATGATCGCCGGTGACAGCAAATACGGTGATGAAGATTTCAGCCGCGAGATTCGCGAGCTGGGCGGCAAGCGCCTGTTCCTGCATGCCTATCAGCTCACGGTGCCGCTGCCTGACGGCGGCGAGCTCAAGCTCGAGGCGCCGGTGGATGAAGTGTGGGCCAAGACCGTGGAGCGCCTGAGCGCGACCTGACCTATGAACAAGCGTTACGAGTTGCTGATCTTCGACTGGGACGGCACCTTGGCCGACTCCATCGGGCGTATCGTCGAGGCCATGAATGTGGCGGCCGGCCGTGCCGGTGAGGCGCCAAGCAGCGATGAGGCCATCAAAGGCATCATCGGCCTGGCATTGGATGAGGCGATCGCCACGCTGTACCCGCACCTGGATACCGTGCAGGTGCAAGCTTTCCGTCAGCATTACGCCGATGTCTACACGGCGCTGGATCAGCAGCCTTCGCCGCTGTTCGAGGGGGTGGTCGAATCCCTCGAGGCTTTCCGTGCCGAGGGCTATCGCCTGGCGGTGGCCACCGGCAAGGCGCGTCGCGGGCTGGATCGGGTGCTCAAGGCCAATGGCTGGGAAGGCTACTTCGATATCACTCGCGGCGCCGACGAGACCCGTGGCAAGCCGCACCCGTTGATGCTCGAAGAAATCCTCGCCCATTGCCGGGTCGAACCCGGGCGGGCGCTGATGGTCGGCGATTCGGCATTCGACCTGCAGATGGCCAGCAATGCAGGCATGCACTCGGTGGCGGTCGGCTATGGCGCGATGCCGCTGCAGGCCTTGGCCGAGTTCGGGCCGCAAGTGTGCATCGAGCATTTCTCTCAATTGCGCGAATGGCTGGCGAGTGGCGCGCAACTCAATTTCCAGGGTAGGTGAGCATGGCTGACGAGTGGAAAGCACCCGAGTCTGAAGACAACGAAGAGCGCAAGAGCTGGAAGCTGCTGGAAAAGACGCTGCTGGCAGGCGTCCAGGAGCAGCGTCGGGCGCGGCGTTGGGGCATCTTTTTCAAGTTGCTGACCTTCGTCTACCTGTTCGGCATGCTGGTCCTGTTCACGCCGCTGATGGACGTGGACAAGGCTGCGTCACGCAGTGCCAGCCACACGGCGCTGGTCGAAGTGCGCGGGGTGATCGCCGATCAGGAGCCGGCTGGCGCCGACAATATCGTCAAGAGCTTGCGTGAAGCATTCAAGGACTCGAAAACCAAGGGTGTGGTGCTGCGTATCAACAGTCCGGGCGGCAGCCCGGTGCAGTCGGGCTATATCTATGACGAAATTCGCCGCCTGCGCGCCGAATACCCAGCCATCAAGCTGTATGCGGTGATTACCGATCTGGGTGCCTCCGGCGCTTATTACATCGCCAGTGCCGCCGATGAGATCTATGCCGACAAGGCCAGTCTGGTCGGCTCTATTGGCGTGACGGCCGCCGGTTATGGCTTCGTCGGCACCATGGACAAGCTGGGCGTCGAGCGTCGCACCTACACCGCGGGTGAGCACAAGGCCTTCCTCGACCCGTTCTCGCCGCAGAAGCCGGAAGAGACCGCGTTCTGGCAGGGGGTGCTGGATACCACGCATCGCCAGTTCATCGCCATGGTCAAGCAGGGAAGGGGCGAGCGCCTGAAGGACAAGGATCATCCTGAGTTGTTCAGTGGTTTGATCTGGTCTGGCGAGCAGGCCAAGGAGCTGGGCCTGGTGGATGGCCTGGGCAGTGCCAGCTATGTGGCTCGCGAGATCATCGGTGAGAAGGAGCTGGTGGATTTCACCGTGCAGGAGTCGCCGTTCGATCGTTTCTCCAAGCGTATCGGTGCCAGTGTGGCCGAGCGGCTGGCCATGTACATGGGCTTCCAGGGGCCTTCGTTGCGTTGATCTGAAATCGGCGTGACATTCATCGCGGGGCAAGCCCGCTCCCACAGGTCGCATATCGATCTCGTGGGAGCGGGCTTGCTCCGCGATGCGTTCTCAAGGCACCTGCACGCCTTCCTTGTGCAGCATGTCCACCAAGCGAATCAGCGGCAGCCCGATCAGGCTCGTGGCATCGCAGCCATGGGTGCTCTGGAACAGGCTCACCCCCAGCCCCTCCGCTTTGAAGCTGCCTGCGCAATCCAGCGGCTGCTCGGCCTGCACGTAACGCTCCACACGCTCCCGATCCAGTTCGCGCATGGTCACCGTGAATGGCACGCAATCGACCTGGCACTGGCCGCTGGCGCTGTTGAGCAGTGCCAGGCCGGTGAGGAAGGTGACCTGCTGGCCGCTCGCTTCCAGCAGTTGCTCGCAGGCGCGCTCGAAGGTGTGAGGTTTGCCGAGGATCTGCTCGCCGAGCACCGCTACCTGGTCAGAGCCGATGATCAGGTGCCCCGGATAGCGGCCTGCGAGCGCTTCGGCTTTTTGCCGGGCCAGGCGGCGAACCAGTTCGACGGCGGGCTCATCGGCCAGCCGCTGCTCGTCTAGATCGGGGCTTGCCCAGCTGAAGGGCAGGCGCAGGCGGGCGAGCAGTTCACGCCGGTAGGGGGAGCTCGAAGCCAGTAACAGAGGAAGCATGATAGACTCCTGGTCAATTGCCTCGAATTCTAACATGCGAGATGTGCCGAATTTCCTTTGACAGGGAGGGGGTGCATCCCTAGAATGCTGCGCCTATGTTGAATGACCCGATTCCACCTCACGTTGACCCGCGCAAATTAGCCGATCGAGGCGTAACCCTTAGTGGTTCGCTGCAACTCGCTGATTTGGAAAGACTCTGCGACCCGCTTTCCGACACTGTCGGTATGGTGCAGGCGAAGTTCGATTTTGAACGAGACGAACAGAAAGTTGTGGTTATCCACAGCGAGCTGGATGTCGAAGTCAAAATGGTTTGCCAGCGTTGTCTTGAGCTGGTCACCCTTCCAATCCACAGCGAATCTACTTACGCCGTGGTGAAGGAGGGTGCGAATACCCAGTCGTTGCCGAAAGGCTATGACGTGCTGGAACTGGGCGAAGATCCTTTGGATCTGCAGGCCCTGGTCGAGGAAGAGCTGCTGCTTGCCCTGCCGATCGTGCCTGCTCATCATCCGGAAGAATGCCAGCAGCCGGCGGGCGCAGATGAGCCCGAACCGAGCAAGGACGAGGTATCGCGGTCCAACCCGTTCAGTGTATTGGCGCAGTTAAAGCGTGACCCAAACGTTTAGGAGTTAATCAATTATGGCTGTTCAGCAGAACAAAAAATCCCGCTCTGCCCGTGACATGCGCCGTTCGCACGACGCCCTGTCGGAAAACGCCCTGTCGGTAGAGAAGAGCACCGGTGAAGTACACCTGCGTCACCACGTTTCGCCAGAAGGCGTATACCGTGGTCGCAAAGTGATCGACAAGGGCGCTGACGAGTAATCCTTGTCCGCTCAGATCATCGCGATCGACGCAATGGGCGGGGACTTCGGTCCCCGCAGCATTGTCCAGGCTAGCCTAGCCTGCCTTTCGGCTACTCCCTCGCTGCACCTGACCCTCGTCGGTCAACCCTCCCTTCTTGAAGAGCTTGTCAGCGGCCAATCGGCTGCGGATCGCGCGCGCCTGCAAATTGTTGCGGCCAGTGAAGTGGTGGGCATGGACGAGCGGCCGTCGCAGGCGTTGCGCGGCAAGCCCGACTCGTCGATGCGCATCGCCCTCGAACTGGTGCGAGACGGCAAGGCCCAGGCCTGCGTCAGTGCCGGCAATACCGGCGCGCTCATGGCGTTGTCGCGTTTCGTGCTCAAGACCTTGCCCGGTATCGATCGCCCGGCGATGGTGGCGGCGATCCCGACCCAGGCAGGCTACTGCCAGTTGCTCGACCTGGGCGCCAATGTCGACTGCAGTGCCGAAAACCTCTACCAGTTTGCGGTGATGGGTTCGGTGGCTGCCCAGGCGCTTGGGGTTCATCGCCCGCGGGTGGCGCTGCTCAATATCGGCACCGAAGACATCAAGGGCAATCAGCAGGTCAAGCTGGCCGCCAGCTTGTTGCAGAACGCACGTGGCCTGAACTACATCGGTTTTGTCGAGGGTGACGGGCTGTACCGCGGCGAGGCGGACGTAGTGGTGTGCGACGGTTTTGTCGGCAACATCCTGCTCAAGTCCAGCGAAGGCCTGGCGACCATGATCGCCGCGCGCATCGAAGCGTTGTTCCGTGGCGGTGTGCTGGCGCGGGCTGCCGGGGCCATGGCCATGCCACTGCTCAAGCGCCTGCAGGCCGACCTGGCGCCGGCGCGACACAATGGCGCAAGCTTCCTCGGGCTCCAGGGTATCGTCATCAAGAGCCATGGTTCGGCAGGCGTGCAGGGTTTCCAGAGCGCCATCCAGCGTGCGCTGATCGAGATCCAGGAAAACCTGCCGCAGCGCCTGCACGGGCGCCTCGAAGACCTGTTGCCCTGAATGTCGTGGGGCGGGCTTGCCCTGCGATGAGGCGGGTGCTGGAAAAACAAAGACTTTGGGCATATCGCCCATGAAGTGCTTAAATGTGACCGCTTGGTCCGCCGTTCCATCCAAGCTTTCAGATTTCGCGCTCGGCCTGTGGCCCGGCGCACCCTATCCGACGACAAGATCATAAGGGCTTGTTCAATGTCTGCATCCCTCGCATTCGTCTTTCCCGGTCAAGGTTCCCAGTCGCTGGGCATGCTCGCCGAGCTCGGCGCTGAAAAGCCGGTAATCGTCGAAACCTTCAAGGAAGCTTCCGAGGCTCTGGGCTACGACCTGTGGAAACTGGTCCAGGAAGGTCCGGAAGAACAACTCAATCAAACCGACAAGACGCAGCCGGCCATCCTGACCGCCTCCATCGCCCTGTGGCGCCTGTGGCTGGATGAGGGTGGTGCACACCCGGCATTCGTTTCGGGTCACAGCCTGGGTGAGTACAGTGCCCTGGTCGCTGCCGGCAGCCTGTCGCTCAAGGACGCCGTTCGCCTGGTCGAGCGCCGTGGCCAGCTGATGCAGGAAGCCGTGCCGGCCGGCCATGGTGCCATGGCTGCCATCCTGGGCCTGGACGATGCTGTTGTGGTCGAGCTCTGCGCCAAGGCCGCTGAAGATGAAGTGGTCAGTGCGGTGAACTTCAACTCGCCTGGCCAGGTGGTGATTGCCGGTAACAAGGCTGCGGTCGATCGCGCCATGGCACTGTGCAAAGAGGCCGGCGCCAAGCGTGCCCTGCCGCTGGCGGTCAGCGTGCCGTCGCACTGTGCGCTGATGAAGCCCGCTGCCGAGCGCTTCGCCGAATTCGTCAACGCCATCGAGTGGAAGGCCCCGCAGATTCCGGTGGTGCAGAACGTCACCGCCGCCATCGCCGCCGACCTCGATGCGCTCAAGCAGGATCTGCTGGCACAGCTGTACCAGCCTGTGCGCTGGGTCGAATGCGTGCAGGCCCTGGCCGAGCGCGGCGCGGTGAACCTGGTCGAGTGCGGCCCGGGCAAGGTGCTGGCTGGCCTGAACAAGCGTTGCGCCGACGGCGTGACCACTTACAACCTCAATACCCCTGACGCCGTCGCCGCCACCCGTGCGGCGCTGGCCTGAATCTGGAGACGCTTGCATGAGCCTGCAAGGTAAAGTTGCACTGGTTACCGGCGCCAGCCGTGGCATTGGCCAGGCCATCGCCCTTGAGCTTGGCCGCCAGGGCGCCATCGTCATCGGCACCGCCACTTCGGCCTCCGGTGCCGAGCGCATCGCCGCCACGCTCAAAGAGCACGGCGTCGCCGGTACCGGCATGGAATTGAACGTGACCAGCGCAGAGTCCGTGAATGCGGTGCTGAGCGCCATCGGTGAGCAGTTCGGCGCCCCAACCATCCTGGTCAACAACGCTGGCATCACCCGCGACAACCTCATGCTGCGCATGAAGGATGACGAGTGGTTCGATGTAATCGACACCAACCTCAACAGCCTCTACCGTCTGTCCAAGGGCGTGCTGCGCGGCATGACCAAGGCCCGCTGGGGTCGTATCATCAGCATCGGCTCGGTCGTCGGTGCCATGGGTAACGCAGGGCAGGCCAACTACGCGGCCGCCAAGGCTGGCCTGGAAGGCTTCAGCCGCGCGCTGGCCCGTGAAGTGGGTTCGCGTGGCATCACCGTCAACTCGGTCACCCCGGGCTTCATCGACACCGACATGACTCGTGAGCTGCCGGAAGCGCAGCGCGAAGCCCTGCAGAAAGAAATTCCGCTGGGCCGCCTGGGCCAGGCCGACGAAATCGCCAAAGTGGTTTCGTTCCTGGCCTCCGATGGCGCCGCCTATGTCACTGGCGCCACCGTGCCGGTGAACGGCGGGATGTACATGTAAAAACCGCAATGCGATGTGACGGATTGCTTCAAAAAAGAGTCATACTCCGAGCTTAAAATCCGTTATAAAGCTGCAACCAGATTCCGGGCAGGGGGTTGGGCGACTTAGCTGAAGACGTGTTCCGCTTGAAAAGCAGGCGTCTTTCTATAAACTTGGTCACCGGCCAGCTGCCTGACATATGTCCATTAGGAGTGAAAACTAGGTATGAGCACCATCGAAGAACGCGTCAAGAAAATCGTCGCCGAGCAACTGGGCGTCAAGGAAGAAGAAGTCAAAAACGAATCTTCCTTCGTTGAAGACCTGGGTGCCGACTCGCTTGACACCGTTGAGCTGGTGATGGCTCTGGAAGAGGAATTCGAGACCGAAATCCCTGACGAAGAAGCCGAGAAGATCACTACCGTTCAAGCTGCCATCGACTACGTCAACAGCCACCAGGCCTAAGACGCTGTAGTCGACGCTTCTTGTCGGGGAAAACCGCACTGCCTTCGCCGGCGTGCGGTTTTTTCTTTGCGAGGCACCAGCGTCGTGTTGCGAGCCTTTAGAGCTTGTTGCCATTTCATTCCATTGCCTTGAATGCAATGGCAAGAAACTCTGTTATTGGAAAAGGAGAGTACTGTGTCGCGTAGACGCGTCGTGGTCACTGGTATGGGTATGCTGTCGCCACTGGGTACTGATGTACCGAGCACCTGGCAGGGCATTCTGGCTGGCCGCAGTGGCATTGGTCCGATCGAACACACGGATCTGTCTGCCTACTCCACCCGTTTTGGCGGCTCGGTGAAGGGCTTCGAGGTCGAGCAGTACCTGTCGGCCAAGGAAGCTCGCAAACTCGACCTGTTCATTCAATACGGCCTGGCAGCCGGTTTCCAGGCGGTACGCAATGCCGGTTTGGAAGTCACCGACGCCAACCGTGAGCGCATTGGCGTGGCCATGGGCTCGGGGATCGGCGGCCTGACCAACATCGAAGAAACCAGCCGGACCCTGCACGAGCAGGGCCCGCGCCGCATTTCGCCGTTCTTCGTGCCGGGCTCGATCATCAACATGATCTCGGGCTTCCTGTCGATCCACCTGGGCCTGCAGGGGCCGAACTACGCGATCGCCACCGCCTGCACCACGGGTACCCATTGCATCGGCATGGCCGCGCGCAATATCGCCTACGGTGAAGCGGACGTGATGATTGCCGGCGGTGCCGAAATGGCCGCCTGTGGCCTGGGCATGGGTGGCTTCGGGGCCTCGCGCGCGCTGTCGACCCGCAACGATGAACCGACCCGCGCCAGCCGTCCGTGGGACAAGGGCCGTGATGGTTTCGTGCTGTCCGACGGTGCCGGTGCCCTGGTGCTCGAAGAGCTGGAGCACGCCAAGGCGCGTGGCGCGACCATTTATGCCGAGCTGGTCGGTTTTGGCATGAGCGGCGACGCCTACCACATGACCTCGCCACCCGACTCGGGTGAAGGTGCTGCGCGCTGCATGGCCAACGCCCTGCGCGATGCCGGTATCGAGCCGCAAGCGGTCAGCTACATCAATGCCCACGGCACTTCGACCCCAGCTGGCGATATCGCCGAAGTGGCGGCGATCAAGCGCGTGTTCGGCGAGCATGCCTACAAGCTGGCAGTCAGCTCGACCAAGTCGATGACCGGCCACCTGCTGGGTGCCGCTGGCGCGGTGGAAGCGATCTTCAGCGTGCTGGCGATCAACAGCCAGATGGCGCCGCCGACCATCAACCTGGACGAGCCGGACGAAGGTTGCGACCTGGACTTCGTACCGCACCAGGCGCGCAGCATGCCTATCGACGTGGTGCTGTCCAACTCGTTCGGCTTCGGCGGGACCAACGGTTCGCTGGTGTTCCGCCGGTTCGCCGACTGATGCACTGCTGGATCGATGGCCAGGACGCGACTGCGGTCAATTTGCAGAATCGCGGCCTGGCCTACGGTGATGGTCTGTTCGAGACCATTGCCGTGCGTGGCGGCAAGCCCAGCCTGCTAACCCGGCATCTCGACCGCCTGGCACTGGGTTGCCAGCGCCTGGCGATCGACGTTGATCTGGTGCTGGTTCGCAATGAGCTGTTGCAATTCGCTCAGTTGCTGGGGGAGGGCGTCGCCAAGCTGATCCTGACCCGCGGCGACAGCCAGCGCGGTTATGCCCCGGCGCCCGGCGCCCAGGCGCGGCGTATTCTTCAGGGCAGCCCCTTGCCCGTCTATCCTGCACAACACGCCGAGCTGGGGGTGCGCCTGTTCCCCTGTCAGACACGGCTGGCGGAACAACCGCTGCTGGCCGGACTCAAACACCTCAACCGCCTGGAGCAGGTGCTGGCCCGTGCCGAATGGCAGGACAGTGCGTATGCCGAAGGCTTGATGCGCGACAGCCAAGGGCGAGTGATCGAAGGGGTGTACAGCAACCTGTTTCTGGTGCGTGGCGAGGTGCTGCTGACCGCCGACCTGAGCCGTTGTGGCGTGGCTGGCGTGATGCGTGGCGCATTGCTCGAGCAGGCGTCGTTGTCGGGTCTTGCCGTCGAGGTGCGTGACCTGACACTGGAGGACCTGCAGCAGGCCGACGAAGTGTTTGTCTGCAACAGTGTCTACGGTATCTGGCCCGTACGTGAATTCGCTGCACTGAACTGGCCGGCAGGCCCGCTCACCCTTAAACTGCAGGCCGTTGCCCGTACGTTACTGGATACCTGATTCGTGAGACGCAAATTCCTGCTGCTGCTGGAAATGGGTTTGATCCTCGCCGGCCTGGCATTGGGCTGGGCTGCCTGGAAGGTCAACTCGGTTCTGGAGCAGCCCCTGCAAGTGGCGCAGGAGCGCCTGCTCGATGTGCCCGGCGGCACCACGCCCAATCGCATGTTCTACCGCATGGAAGGCGAGGGGCTGCTCGACGATGCGCTCTGGCTGCGCCTTTACTGGCGCTTCAACATGGCCGGCACCCCGCTGCATACCGGTGAATACCGCCTGACCCCCGGCATGACCGTGGGGCAGTTGTTCGATGCCTGGCAGCGCGGCGATGTGGTGCAGTACAACCTCACCCTGGTCGAGGGCTGGACCTTCCGCCAGGTGCGTGCCGCAGTGGCCAGGCACGACAAGATCAAGCACACCCTCGACGACCTGAGCGACGCGCAGGTGATGGACAAGCTCGGTCACACCGGCGTGTTCCCCGAGGGCCGTTTCTTCCCTGATACCTACCGCTTCGTGCGCGGTATGAGCGACGTCGAACTGTTGCAGCAGGCCTACATGCGCCTGGACGAAGTGCTGGCCAAGGAGTGGGCCGAGCGCAGCACCGGCTTGCCGTATCGCGACCCTTACCAGGCGTTGATCATGGCCTCGCTGGTGGAGAAGGAGACAGGCATTCCGCAGGAGCGTAACCAGATCGCCGGTGTGTTCGTGCGCCGGCTGCGCCTGGGGATGATGCTGCAGACCGACCCGACCGTGATCTACGGCATGGGCGAGCGCTACAACGGCAAGATCACCCGGGCCGACCTGCGTGAACCGACGCCCTACAACACCTACACCATCAGTGGCCTGCCGCCGACGCCGATCGCCATGGTCGGCCGCGAGGCGATCCATGCCGCGCTCAACCCCAGCGATGGCAGCAGCCTGTATTTCGTCGCCCGTGGCGATGGCAGCCATGTGTTCTCCGATGACCTGGACGACCACAACAGCGCTGTGCGTGAGTTCCAGCTCAAGCGGCGGGCAGACTATCGCTCCAGCCCGGCACCTGCGGCGCAGCCGGGAGCAGGCGAGCAGCCGGCGCCCGACCAGGAGGCCCCTGCCGAGGCAGCTCCGCCTGAGAGTGACGCTGGCGCGCCTACCGATGAATCCGTGCCGGCCGAGGCGCCGGTACCCGAAAAACAGTAAGGAACACCCGTGAGCGGTTTGTTTATCACCCTGGAAGGCCCCGAAGGCGCGGGCAAGAGCACCAACCGCGACTACCTGGCGGCGCGCCTGCGTGAGCAGGGTGTCGATGTGGTGATGACCCGCGAGCCCGGTGGCACGCCACTGGCCGAGCGCATCCGCGAGCTGCTGTTGGCCCCCAGCGACGAGCCCATGGCGGCCGATACCGAGTTGCTGCTGATGTTCGCTGCCCGTGCCCAGCACCTGGCAGAAGTGATCCGCCCGGCCCTGGCGCGTGGCGCCGTGGTGCTCTGCGATCGCTTCACCGATGCTACTTACGCCTATCAGGGTGGCGGCCGTGGCTTGTCGGTGGAGCGCATCGCCATCCTCGAATCCTTCGTCCAGGGCGAACTGCGCCCGGACCTGACCCTGGTCTTCGACCTGCCCGTCGAGGTCGGCCTGGCCCGTGCTGCGGCCCGTGGCCGGCTGGACCGCTTCGAGCAGGAGGGCCAGGCCTTCTTCGAGGCGGTGCGCCAGGCCTACCTGCAACGCGCCGCCCAGCAGCCGCAACGCTACAGCCTGCTGGATGCCGCTCAGCCGCTGGATGCGGTGCAACGGGCGATCGATGCGCTGCTGCCGGGCCTTGTGGAGCGTTGCCGTGGCTGAAGCCTACCCCTGGCAACAGGCGCTCTGGCAGCAACTGGCCGGGCGCAGTCAGCATGCCCACGCCTACCTGCTGCATGGGCCCCAGGGGATCGGCAAGCGTGCCCTGGCCGAGCGGCTCATGGCGCGGCTGCTGTGCCAGGCGCCCCAGGGGCTGGATGCCTGCGGGCAGTGCAAGGCGTGCCTGCTGCTCAAGGCCGGCAGCCATCCGGACAACTTCGTGCTGGAGCCAGAAGAAGCCGACAAGCCGATCAAGGTCGACCAGGTTCGCGAACTGGTGTCGTTCATCGTGCAGACGGCCCAGCAGGGCGGGCGCAAGGTGGTGCTGATCGAGCCGGTGGAGGCGATGAACATCAACGCCTCCAATGCCTTGCTCAAGAGCCTTGAGGAGCCTTCCGGCGATACCGTGCTGCTGTTGGTCAGCCACCAGCCCAGCCGCTTGCTGCCCACCATCAAGAGCCGTTGCCAGCAGGTCACCTGCCCGCAGCCGAGCCTGGCCCAGAGCCGTGCGTGGCTGGCTGATGCCCTTGCCGACAGCGCCGAAGACGAGCGCGAGGAGCTGCTGACACTGGCCGCCGGCTCGCCGCTGATGGCCGTCAGCCTGCAGGCGAAGGGCGTGCGCGAGCAGCGCGCGCTGGTCACCGAGGGTGTGAAGAAGCTGCTCAAGCAGCAGCAGTCGCCCAGCCAACTGGCCGAAGCCTGGAACAACGTGCCGTTACTGTTGTTGTTCGACTGGTTCTGCGACTGGTCGCACCTGATCCTGCGCTATCAGCTGACCCAGGACGAGGACGGGCTAGGCCTGGCCGACATGCGCAAGGTGCTGCAGTACCTGGCGCAGAAGAGCCGTCAGGCCAAGGTGCTGGAGGTCCAGGCGTGGATCCTCGAGCAGCGCCAGAAAGTGCTGGGCAAGGCCAACCTCAACCGTGTGCTGCTGCTCGAAGCCTTGCTCGCCCATTGGGTGCAGCTGCCGGGCATGCGCTGATCTCCATCGTTCATTCATGTGTGTGTTCCCATGCTCGTAGATTCCCATTGCCACCTCGACCGTCTTGACCTCAGCGCCCATCAGGGTTCCCTCGATGCTGCCCTGCAGGCCGCGCGTGAGCGCGGCGTCGGGCATTTCCTGTGCATCGGCGTCAGCGCCGAGAACGCCGGCGCGGTCAAGGCGCTCAGCGAGCAGTACGCCGACGTCGATTGCTCGGTGGGGGTGCATCCGCTGGACCTGGCACCGGGTGAAACCCCGGCCCTGGAGTGGCTGCTGCGCGAGCTGGCCCATCCGCATGTGGTGGCCATCGGCGAGACCGGCCTGGATTACCACTACGAGCCCGAAGCCGCCGAGCTGCAGCAGGCCTCCTTCCGCCTGCACCTGGAAGCCTCGCGGCAGACCGGCAAGCCGGTGATCGTGCATACCCGTGCGGCCCGCGAAGACACCCTGGCCCTGCTGCGTGAAGCCAACCTGCCCCAGGCCGGGGTGCTGCACTGCTTCACCGAAGATTGGCCGATGGCCAAGGCTGCGCTGGACCTGGGTTATTACATTTCGTTGTCCGGCATCGTGACTTTCCGCAACGCCGATGCCTTGCGCGAGGTGGCCCGGCAGGTGCCGGTCGATCGGCTGCTGGTGGAGACCGACTCGCCGTACCTGGCGCCGATCCCGCACCGCGGCAAGCCGAACCTGCCGCAGTACGTGCGGGAAGTGGCCGAATATGTCGCCTCGCTGCGCGGGGCCAGCTATGAGCAGCTGGCCGAGCAGACCACCGCCAACTTCAAGCGCCTGTTCCCGCTGGCACGGGTGGCCTGATCCGCAGTTCGTCGCTGGCGCCCGGGCAAAAAAAACCCGGGTTCTGGGGGGGGAATCCGGGTTAAGACCATTAGGAGTAAAACAAAGGTACGCGGTCCCTGGGCACCTTTATCGGCGCGCCACTTGGGGGGGATGCGCCGCGCCAACACTTCAAGTATTGGCCAGGATTGGCGCCCTGCCAGCGCTTGCTGATCGTTTTTTAAACAGATTTGGAATACGTCGGCGGTCCCTTGGGCGATCAATGCATGGCGATTTGCCTGACCAGCCGCAGTGCTTCGTCGATCAGGTGCTCATCGGTATAGAAGTGTGGGGAAAAACGCACGCCGGGCCCGCGCAGGGCGCAGATGACCTGCTGCTTGCTTAGCGCTCGATAAATCTCGGCATTGGCGCGGCCAGCCACAGTGAAATTGACGATGCCTGCGCGGCGCCTTGGGTCTGCCGGGCTGTGCAGCTGCACACCCGGGATCGCCGCCAGCCCCTGGTGCAGTTGCTCGACGCGATGCCCGAGTTGCTCAGCAACCACATGCATGCCGACATCTTCCAGCAATGACAGGCTGGCCTCCAGCGCACAGGCGCCGAGCATGTTCGGGCTGCCCGGCTCGAAACGTCGTGCACTGCGTGCCGGTTGCCAGCTGCGGCGCTCGAAATCGCCCAGCTGTTCGAGCATGTGCCAGCCGTAGGCGTGCAGTTTCAGCTGCCTGCGCAGGGCGCTGCGGCAGTAGAACACCCCCAGGCCCTCGGGGCCGAGCATCCACTTGTGGCCGTCGGCCATGGCGAAATCGCACTGGTAGTGCTGCACGTCGAAGGGCAGGGCGCCAATCTGCTGGATGGCATCGACGCAGAACAGCACGCCCCGTTCGCGACAGCCCTGGCCCAGGCGGGCAAGGTCCAGGCGCAGGCCGCTGGCGAACTGCACGGCACTGACCGCCAGCAGCCGGGCGCGTGGGCCGCAGGCCTTAAGCAGTGCGGCCTCTGGGTCATCCCCGGCCAGGCTGGTCTCGATCACGTCGACGCCTTGATCGGCCAGTGCCTGCCAGACCACGCGATTGGAAGGGAACTCTTCGTCGCTGATGATCACCTGGTCGCCGCGTTGCCAGTCGAGGCCGAAGGCCACCAATGACAAGGCTTGCGAGGTATTGCCCAGCAAGGCGATGTCGCCTGTGGACGGCGCGTTGAGCAGGCGCGCCAGGCGTTCGCGCAGGCGCCGCTCGGTGGCCAGCCAGGCCGGGTAGTCGCTGGCGCCGCGCTGCAGGTTGTCACGGGCGAAGCGCGCCACGGCATCAGTGGCCCGGCGCGGCCACGGAGCGATGGCCGCGTGGTTCAGGTAGCACAGGCCCGGAGCCTGCTCGAACTCATCAAGAAACACAGACATGCTTGGAAGATCCGTGCAATTTACCGCCAGTTAGGCATAATAATCCGCTTCGATTGTCATCCTAGTCCTACCTATGCACAAAGAACCTCGTAAGGTCCGTGAATTTCGCCGCCGCGAGCAGGAAATCCTCGATACGGCGCTCAAGCTGTTTCTCGAACAGGGTGAAGACAGCGTCACCGTCGAGATGATCGCCGACGCCGTCGGCATCGGCAAAGGCACGATCTACAAGCACTTCAAGTCCAAGGCGGAGATCTACCTGCGCCTGATGCTCGACTATGAGCGTGACCTGAACGAGCTGCTGCATTCCGCTGACGTCGACCGTGACAAAGAGGCGCTGTCGCGCGCCTACTTCGAGTTCCGCATGCGCGACCCGCAGCGCTACCGGCTGTTCGACCGCCTGGAAGAAAAGGTGGTCAAGGGCAACCAGGTGCCGGAAATGGTCGAGCAGTTGCACAGCATCCGTGCCTCCAACTTCGACCGCCTGACGCAACTGATCAAGGGCCGCATCAGCGAAGGCAAGCTCGAGGACGTGCCGCCGTACTTCCACTATTGCGCGGCGTGGGCGCTGGTCCACGGTGCGGTGGCGCTGTATCACTCGCCATTCTGGAGCAACGTGCTGGAAGATCAGGAAGGCTTCTTCCAGTTCCTCATGGACATCGGCGTGCGCATGGGCAACAAGCGCAAGCGCGACCCAGAAACCGCGAACTGAAGCGGCTCGGGCGGTGCTTGCCGGCTTTTGGTGAGCATCGTGTGATTCAGCCTTCGACAGGAAGACTTGCAAAAACCTGATTTATGAGTCAGGTTTTGCCGGTCCGATTCTTCCATGCCGGAGTCACCCATGATCGTCGATCGTCAAGGCAGGCGCTTTCGCAACCTGCGCGTCAGCCTGACTGCTGCCTGCAACTACGCCTGCACCTACTGCGTGCCCGATGGCAAGCGCCTGGTGGCGGCGCAGGACGAGCTGGGGGCCGAGGCGCTGGGACGTGGCGTGGCCTATCTGGTCGAGGCCGCAGGTGTCGAGCGCTTGCGCATCACTGGCGGCGAGCCGCTGATCAGCCCGCGGCTCGAGGGCTTCCTGACGGCGGTGGCCGGGCTCGGGCTGGAGGACATCAGCCTCACCACCAATGGCCAACTGCTTGCCCGCAAACTGCCGTTGCTGCGTGCTGCCGGCATCCGCAGGCTGAATGTCTCGCTCGATACCCTCGACCCCCTGGCGTTTCGCCGCATCGCCCGTGGTGGCGATCTGGCCAGCGTGCTCGACGGCATGGCCCAGGCCAGCGCTGCCGGCATGGCGATCAAGGTCAACATGGTGCCCATGCGTGGGCAAAACCTCGATCAGGTACTGCCGCTGCTCGACTACTGTCTGCAGAGGGGTTACGAACTGCGCTTCATCGAGCTGATGCGCATGGGCCACCTGGCCCGAGACAGCAATGCCTTCGGGCAGCAGTTCGTGGGGCTGGAGCAATTGCTTGCGCTGATCGGCGAAGCCCATGAGTTCGAGCAGGCGCAGCGCCCGGTGGATGCTACCGCGCTGCGTTATCGCATACCCGGCAAAGGGCACTTCGGGGTAATCGCCAACGAGAGCGTACCGTTTTGCCGCGCCTGCTCGCGACTGCGCTTGTCATCCACCGGCTGGTTGCATGGTTGCCTCTCTTCAGGCAACCGTCACTTTGTCGGCGACCTGCTGGACAAGCCGCGCCACCAGGCGCTGCCGGCGTTGCAGCGGTTGCTGGTGAAGGCGCTGGCGGACAAGCAGGACCTGGCGTTCTCCGGCGATGTGATGGTGATGAAGGTGATCGGCGGCTGACTCTGGCGCAAAAGCTGCATCTGGCGGCTATTCGCCGGTTTTTCGTCACCGGCCTCTGGAGGAAAGATGCGTAGCCTGGTCTTGCTGCTGGCGCTGATGGCGTTGGGCGGCTGCATGAAAGTCAGCGACATGGGGGAAGAGGTCCGTGACCAGATGAGCGACGTGGGCCTGCTGGACCACAGCAACACCACCCGTACCCTGTCCATCCGCCTGCAGCCTGATTCGTTCATCTTCATTGGCCAGGGCGCGTTCATCCCGCCGGGCAAAGGGCCGCAGCCGCTGCAGAACGTGGTGGCAGAGGAAGCGTTCAAGAGCTTCATCGAGTACTTCCCGCTGGTGCGCCGAGCCCAAGGCCCGCTGGGCCTGGAGGATGCGATTGCCGAAGCGCGTTCAGTCGGTGCCGATTACGTGCTCTATACCCGGTTCGC
The DNA here is from genome assembly GCF_049310485.1 of Pseudomonas sp. GZD-209. Lineage (NCBI taxonomy): Bacteria > Pseudomonadati > Pseudomonadota > Gammaproteobacteria > Pseudomonadales > Pseudomonadaceae > Pseudomonas > Pseudomonas sp. GZD-209. The sequence goes on along the minus strand of NZ_JBMOWQ010000144.1, from coordinate 14,723 downwards.
GCGTACCGACGACCGTATCGGCAACAGCGACAACTGGTATGACGAACAGGCGCTCGATCGCCTGGGGCTGGACAGCGGCGTCGTACAGATGATGCTGATCGAGACCAGCACCCGCTACCTGATCGACACCGCGCGCATCAAGAGCCGTGGCGGTTTGTTGACGTTCTATGACAACAGCCCGCAGGATTTGCTTGCCGCGCCTATGCGCGAGTACGCTCGTAGCCTCCTGGGCATGAGCAAGTAAGCGAGCGTGATATGACCGACACCGGCAAAGCCAACGATCTCCTGGCGCAGATCCCTGCACACAAGGGGCTGCCACCGGTGCATCTGTGGAACCCGGATTTCTGCGGCGACATCGACATGCGCATCGCCCGTGACGGCACCTGGTACTACCTGGGTACGCCGATCGGGCGCAAACCGATGGTCCGGCTGTTTTCCACCATCATCCGCCGCGATGGCGACGACTACTTCCTGGTCACGCCGGTGGAAAAAGTCGGTATTCGCGTTGATGACGCGCCCTTCGTTGCGGTGCTGCTGGATGTGCAGGGGAGTGGCGAGCAGCAGGTGCTGCGCTTCACCAGCAACGTCGACGATCAGGTCGAGGCTGGCCCAGCCAACCCACTGCGGGTAGTGATCGACCCTATCACCCAGGAGCCTGCGCCCTATGTGCTCATGCGTGGCAACCTCGAGGCGCTGATTCACCGCAACGTGTTCTACCAGTTGGTGGAGTTGGCGGTGCCGCAGACCATCGAGGGTGAGCAGTGGCTCGGGGTTTGGAGCCATGGCCAGTTCTACCCGATCGGGCGCGACGCCTGAGCGAAGATCGGCCTCCCGCTTTTTCCGCGGATTGGCCGTTTCCCCTGTATCGGGCGGGGCATAACCTGAGGGCCACAGCCAATCAGGAGATCCCCTTCATGAGCATTCCCCGTCTTTCCCTCAGTGTGTTTGTCGCCCTCGGCGTTTTGGGCGCCAACGCGCCTGCCTGGGCGCATGGCGACGCGCAGCATCCCGACCAGGTGAAGATTCTCCAGGAGCAGTTGCCCAGCAATGCCCCGGGCAAGAAAGCGGTGATGCTCACCGTCAGCTACGCACCGGGCCAGGCATCGCCCGCCCATCAGCACCCAGGCGCGGTCATGGCTTATGTATTGGAAGGTGCGGTCGTCTCGAAGCTCAACGACGAGCCGCAGAAAACCTACAAGGCCGGCGAGTTCTGGTACGAAGCGCCCGGCACCGTGCACAGCGTATCGAGCAACGCCAGCAAGACCGCGCCGGCCAAGCTGCTGGTGTGGAGCCTGGTGGATGAGGGCAAGCCGGTGACCGAGCCGCTGGCCAAACCCTGAAACACAGGCAATAAAAAACCTCCAGTGCTTGCGCAACTGGAGGTTTTTCGCTGTTTGGCTCCGCGACCTGGACTCGAACCAGGGACCCAATGATTAACAGTCATTTGCTCTACCGACTGAGCTATCGCGGAATCTCGGCGTATCTTACCGGCTGCCAGGGGGAAGTCAAGCTTCCCCTTGGCAATCAAGGGGTTACAGCACTTCTACGATGGCCTTGGTGACCACGTGGATGTTGCTCTGGTTCAGGGCTGCGACAGCGATGCGGCCGGTGTCCAGGGCATAGATGCCGAACTCGTTCTTCAGGCGTGCCACTTGCTCCACGGTCAGGCCGGAGTAGGAGAACATGCCAGCCTGGCGACCAACGAAGCTGAAGTCGCGCTTGGCACCGTACTCGGCCAGCAACTCGACCATCTGCTTGCGCATGCCATGGATGCGGGTGCGCATCTCGGCCAGTTCGGCTTCCCACATCTGGCACAGCTCAGGGCTGTTCAGCACGGTGGCGACGATGGTCGCGCCGTGGGTCGGCGGGTTGGAGTAGGTGGTGCGGATCACGCGTTTGACCTGCGACAGCACGCGAGTGCTTTCGTCTTTCGAGGCGGTGACGATCGACAGCGCGCCGACGCGCTCGCCGTACAGCGAGAACGACTTGGAGAACGAGCTGGACACGAAGAACTCCAGGCCCGACTCGGCGAACAGGCGCACGGCGAAGGCGTCTTCGGCGATGCCGTCACCAAAGCCCTGGTAGGCCATGTCGAGGAACGGCACATGGCCTTTGGCCTTGACCACTTCCAGCACGTTCTTCCAGTCGTCCAGCGACAGGTCGACGCCGGTCGGGTTGTGGCAGCAGGCGTGCAGCACGATGATCGAGCCGGAGGGCAGGTTGTTCAGGTCTTCGAGCATGCCGGCACGGTTGACGTCGTGGCTGGCGGCGTCGTAGTAACGGTAGTTCTGTACCGGGAAGCCTGCGGTTTCGAACAGTGCGCGGTGGTTTTCCCAGCTCGGGTCGCTGATGGCAACCACGGCGCCCGGCGCCAGGCGCTTGAGGAAGTCGGCACCGATCTTGAGCGCGCCGGTACCGCCGACAGCTTGCACGGTCACTACACGGCCGTCGGCCAGCAGTGGCGATTGGGCGCCGAAAATCAGCTTTTGCACGGCCTGGTCGTACTGCGCGATGCCATCGATCGGCAGGTAGCCGCGGGAGGCGTGCTGGGCGGCACGCTGGGTCTCGGCTTCGATCACTGCGCGCAGCAGTGGAATGCGGCCTTCCTCATTGCAGTAGACGCCTACGCCCAGGTTGACCTTGTCGGTACGTGGGTCGGCGTTGAATGCTTCGTTGAGGCCCAGGATGGGGTCGCGGGGTGCCAGCTCGACAGCGGAAAACAGGCTCATTGTTACCTTGGCTCGGATAGGAGAGTGATAGGGGTTGCCACGCTCCAGCCGAATGCACTGAAGCGGTGCACAAACGGGGAGTCAGTATAGTGATACCGCCCGGTCACTGCGACAGTCTGGCGCAGCTTTTCCGGCTGTTTGCGCAAATATTTTTCGACCATTGGTCGAATTGCCTGGTCCATTGCCGTGGGGGCTGCCGGGCCAGGCTTGAAAGCCGCGCCCGGAGGGCGCATTTGCGTATAGACTACTGGCTAAATTTACAGTTGCCGCGACATTCACGAGGTCCGTCATGTCCGAGTTCCAGCTCGTCACCCGATTCCAGCCGGCCGGCGACCAGCCCGAGGCCATCCGCCAGATGGTCGAAGGCATCGAAGCCGGGCTTTCGCACCAGACGCTGCTGGGCGTGACCGGCTCGGGCAAGACCTTCAGCATCGCCAACGTCATCCAGCAGGTGCAGCGCCCGACCTTGGTGCTGGCGCCGAACAAGACCCTCGCAGCGCAGCTTTACGGCGAGTTCAAGGCGTTCTTCCCGAACAACGCGGTCGAGTACTTCGTCTCCTACTACGACTACTACCAGCCCGAAGCCTACGTGCCGTCGTCGGACACCTTCATCGAGAAGGACGCCTCGATCAACGACCATATCGAGCAGATGCGCCTGTCGGCGACCAAGGCGCTGCTGGAGCGGCGCGACGCGATCATCGTCACCACCGTGTCGTGCATCTATGGCTTGGGCAGCCCCGAGGCGTACCTGAAGATGGTCCTGCACGTCGACCGTGGCGACCAGCTCGACCAGCGTGCGTTGCTGCGCCGTCTGACCGAGCTGCAGTACACCCGCAACGAGATGGACTTCGCCCGCGCCACCTTCCGCGTGCGCGGCGATGTGATCGACGTGTTCCCGGCCGAATCGGACCTGGAGGCCATCCGCATCGAACTGTTCGATGACGAGGTGGAGAACATCGCCGCCTTCGACCCGCTGACCGGCGAGGTGATTCGCAAGCTGCCGCGTTTCACCTTCTACCCCAAGTCGCACTACGTCACGCCGCGCGAAACGCTGCTCGAAGCGGTGGAGGGCATCAAGGAAGAGCTCAAGGAGCGCCTGGAGTACCTGCACAAGCACAACAAGCTGGTCGAGGCCCAGCGCCTGGAGCAGCGCACCCGCTTCGACCTGGAGATGATCCTCGAACTGGGCTACTGCAACGGCATCGAAAACTACTCGCGCTACCTTTCCGGGCGCCCGGCCGGCGCGCCGCCACCCACGCTGTACGACTACCTGCCGGCGGATGCACTGCTGGTGATCGACGAATCCCACGTTTCCGTGCCTCAGGTCGGCGCCATGTACAAAGGCGACCGCTCGCGCAAGGAAACGCTGGTGGAGTACGGCTTCCGCATGCCATCGGCATTGGACAACCGCCCCATGCGCTTCGACGAGTGGGAGTCGGTCAGCCCGCAGACCATCTTCGTGTCCGCAACGCCCGGCCCTTACGAAGCCGAGCACGCCGGGCGCGTGGTCGAGCAGGTGGTGCGCCCCACCGGCCTGGTCGACCCGCAGGTCGAAGTGCGCCCCGCGCTTACCCAGGTCGACGACCTGCTGTCGGAAATCGGCAAGCGCGTAGCCCTGGGCGAGCGGGTGCTGGCCACCACCCTGACCAAGCGCATGGCCGAAGACCTCACCGACTACCTGGCCGATCACGATGTGCGGGTGCGCTACCTGCACTCGGACATCGACACCGTCGAGCGGGTGGAGATCATCCGCGACCTGCGCCTGGGCACCTTCGATGTATTGGTGGGCATCAACCTGCTGCGCGAAGGCCTGGACATGCCGGAAGTGTCGCTGGTGGCCATCCTCGATGCCGACAAGGAAGGCTTCCTGCGTTCCGAGCGCTCGCTGATCCAGACCATTGGCCGTGCGGCGCGCAACCTCAACGGCAAGGCAATCCTTTACGCCGACAACATCACCGGCTCCATGCAGCGCGCCATCGACGAGACCGAGCGGCGCCGGGACAAGCAGGTGGCGTTCAACGCCGCCAACGGCATCGTGCCCAAGGGTGTGGTCAAGGACATCACCGACATTATGGAAGGTGCCACCGTGCCCGGTGCGCGCAGCAAGAAGCGCAAGGGCATGGCCAAGGCGGCGGAGGAGGCCGGGCGTTACGAAGTCGAGTTGCAGACCCCGGCCGAGATCACCAAGCGCATCAAGCAGTTGGAAGAGAAGATGTTCCAGTTCGCCCGCGACCTGGAGTTCGAGGCCGCCGCGCAATTGCGCGACGAGATCGGCAAGCTGCGCGAGCGCCTGATCGCCAGTTGAAGGCCAGGGTTTGTATGAAAAGGCGCCGAGCGGCGATCAGGCAAGGCGAAAACAGGCGAGGAACGGTCGGAGTCGCGCTCGACTTTACGGGTTGTAAATGAGCATTCCGAGCCTGTTTTCAACGCAGCATGATCGTCGCGCAGGCACTTTTCGTACAAAGCCTAGTGTCGGCACGCTCTCTGTAGGATCGGCCTTGTGTCGCGAAAGGGCTGCGTAGCGCTGGATGACGACAAGTAGACCGGCCAAACGGCCGGTTACTACAACATGCTGACCACACGCCTCACAAATCTGGCCGCGAGGTTGATGCGAGAAATACGCGAACAAACATCGCCCTTAAAGCTGAGTTCGAAAGGTGAGTTCGTCGGACGCTTACCGTAAAGGAACGACGCTAATTGGTCATCGGACACCTCTCTATGGCGAGCATTCTCGCCTAAATGGGTGTCAAGTTTTATTCGACCACTACAAGCATTCCTGGCTGGTAAGCGCTGTGTAAAAGGGTAGCGGTTCCACGCAACTAGGCTCTGTACGAAAAGTTTTGTGGGAGCGGGCTTGCCCCGCGATGGAGTGCGAAGCGCTTCTGTGCCCGATATCAAATACGCCGTGAATTCGGGCTTTGCTGCCGCGTTGCGGCAGATCGCGGGGCAAGCCCGCTCCCACGCCCCCAGCCCGCAGCGTTATGCCTGCGTGGGAGCGGGCTTGACCCGCGATAGGGCCCGCCCAGGCACCGATCATTTCAGGGAGAGTGAGCAATGAACACAGACGACACCACGCCCCGCACCACTGCGGGCAAAACCAAGTTCTACCAAGGCGAAGGCATGACCGCCCCGCTGTTCTGTATCGAACCCGGCATCCCCTGCCAGGATGCCCGTGACCAGGCATCTGAGCTGATGGGCTGCGTGCGCGACCTGACCATAGCCGGGATCATGGAAGAGAAACCCCAACTGCTTTGGGCGTCGTACTACCTGAGCGCGCTGGCCAAGGCGTTGATGGATGATGCTGAGTTGGGGATGAAGCACTGAGTATGCGTTGCCTGGGAGCGGTTCGCTGGCTCCCAGGCGATCGCATTGAGCGCTAAAGGCGCCGAGCATATCTTCACCAGCCACGGCAATTCCTAAGGGCTACCCTGAAGCTGTTGAATCTGCGCCATCACGTTCCGATTGTGCCGTTCCCTCCCGGCAATAACCTTAAGGCCCGCATCGATCCCCCGCCGACCCTCACCGGTCGCAGCCTCGGATTGGTGCGCGAAGAAGTTCATGGCCTGCTGTGTCGTGTACTGACGCGCGACCAAGTCGCACACTCGCCAGCAAAACTCTCCGTTCTGGTATTGGGGGTAGGTGTCGCACAGCACACGATAGATCTGCTGCTTCTGCGTGTCGTCATAGCGGTGGAACTCCCACCCCACCTCCTCCAGCAGGCGGCTCATGCCTGGCTTGTCGCACAAGGTGCTCGAAGCGAATACAGCAACGATAAAGTCGACGGCAGCCTGCGGTGTATCCGTCTCACAGGACGCATTTCCGAACGCCAGGGATAATAGGTACAGCGTTTTTCTGACCTTCGGTCCTTTTGCGGCCTGCATGGCCTCAAGGAGCTCACTGAAAGTATGTATTTCAGATTCCGTCATGAACACTCTCACTCAAGGGGTATGGAGCAGAAAAGACAGAAAAGGGGACAGATTTATTTTCCATACTCTAATTTTAAGCAACCCTAATTCCTATGCTCGATGCATATTATGGAGTCGCAATCAGATCATGAAAATAAATCTCTCCCCTTTAGCCGCCACTTTACTACTCCTCAACAGTAGCAACTACAGTCACGACCGAGACCTTACACAACGCCGGTTATTTATTAGCCTAAACTCCGGCCTTCGCAAACTCAAGCCCACCTTACATCATCTCGAGGAGTAATATCCTCAATGCTAACAAATTCAGACTCACAGAAAATCGCCCCTCCTTCAGAAACAATATTTATGGAAGCCACCCCAGCCGAACTTCTAATGTCTGGACAACAACTAAAGCCAATCCTGATCAAATTCGCCTCGAATTTTTTGATCCCAAAAAAACGCAACGAAACGGTCATTGAATTATAGCCCTTCCCGTCCCATTTCTCAGGATGCTTTTCAGGGATGCCTTTAATACAAAACAGAAACCTCACCGCATACTCTTCATGAACATACACCCCCATTAGCTCGGCGCTCGTCATATCCAAAAATCCGCCAAACATATTGACAACTTTTTCCTTATTCAAGGCATGCTCAATCCACATATAAACTCCCCTTCAGTTTACCCCTCACCCTTCTTCATAGCCCCAGCATACATTCAGCCAGTAGACATGAATAAGTCACACCCAGATTGACTTTCCACTCAAATAATTTAGCCAGGTCGTTTAGACGAACCAATAAAATCATTGAAACTATCGGCCACCTTTACAAACCCTCCCACCTCATGACTCCACATCCCAACTACAGGTTCGCCACTGGAACCCAAGACTTCATAATTGAAACAGTAAAAATCACCAGTACCAAATTCCGCAAAAGGCAGTAACCTTGAAAAATCCTTTCCATCTTCGGAAAAAATTTCTAGCCACTCCGACCACGACCCGCTATAGATTCTAACTATAGACCCCCAAGTCTTGCGCGGATCTCTACTATCAAAAACTGGGAAGATGACAAGTGCACCAAGCGATCTTCCATTATTCAATAGAAGCCACTCTGTAAACGACTCAGGAAACTGCCTTTTCAGTTTCTGCTCAGCATCCTTAATGGCAGCAATCGTTGTTCCAATGATGCGAGTCTTAGACATTAAAAGCTCCTATTGAGGTGCACCACACTATGGTCGGAAAAATGTGCCTGATCCTTCACAATAAAACCGACGTGGTCAGTGGCGTGTTCCAAGCGTCGCTAGGCTCATCGCTTCCAGCAGCCGCTGTGAGTCAATATTGGTGAGTTGGCTGGCAGCGTCGTAGCGGTACTGACACTTGAGCAGCGTGGACTGGCCGTCATGGCTGCCCAGCAGTTGTTCCTGCAAACGCCCGACCGGATCCCAGGCCTGGGTCTGCATCAGCATGTTGTCCTGGTGGCGCACCACCTCATGCTGGTTAAGGGTCATAGCGAGCAATATAATCAACTACTCCGCCGACGCCATCATCCTCGTCAAGCCTGACAGCAGGATGAGTTTGGACAAAGCCATACAGGTGGCTCAAGACTTCAGCGAGACCTGCATGGCTTCAAGAACACTAGTGCTCCGCAGAGTAAGATCGAGCCAACTTCACTGCGAAACGACGCGCTCAAGACCATCTGAAAGCCCCACAAACTTACGCCGCAAATTAGTCAAACCACACATCTTCATAGCCATTTCTGTCGATGATGAAATTAGCGCCTTCTGGAAGATATAAATATTTAACAACCTCCGGCAAATCTTCTATTAAATGATGGGTGTGAAGCGCTTGGTAAAAGCCATCCGCATCCGAATGATTTCCGCAATAGAAGAACCAACTCACTCCACCCTCTTTCGCATCTCGAATACGTGCACCGTAGATCGGAGACTCACTTAGAGTATTAAACGCTACAGCCACTCGCTCTTCAGGTACGTGCGGTGGAACACCGTACCGCTTACATACTTCCTCTTGCTCACGACTAGGATTGCCCCTGAGTTCATTCTCCATTATTTAGCTGCTCATTTTTCTTCATAACTTTAGAAAATACAGAAGCCTGCCCACCTTGCTGCCTTGAGCATATTTGACAGTGCAACTGCGCTGCCGAAAGATAATTTTGTACAGCAGCATCATTAGTTACCGTCCAATAGTACTCTACTGGCTCCACCTGTTATCGGCCTTGGGCCTGCCCCGGAAGTGTGCTTTCGAATGGTTTGCGGACGGAGCCCTAGGACGCTGTAGCTGTAGTCGATCTTGAGTTTGTCGTCCCTTTAGCTAACCAACCGGCCGTAATGCGCAGGCTCTTGGTGACATGGCGATTACAGCTGAACAAAGCAGTTGCCATACGAAATTTTTCGCACAAGAAACTCTTAACAGCCGTCAAACTAGTCGCGCCTGCCCCCCCCCACAAAGCAATGAGCCTAACTATCTAGCCACCAGTCCAATAACGTATCATCATCAAGATCATTGAAATTCTTATATATATTCGAATAGTACCACTCTATGCCTGTCTCCTCCTTGAACTTATTAAACACCTCCCTAATTTTATCCCGCCCACTTCTCGCTGGAACACTAAACGCCAAATTTCCTCGATATACGCCATCAAGCGTACCACCCAGCGAATTATTCACTTCAGCCTCAAGCCTTGAAATCGTGTCCGCATCAATATGCTCCGCATACAAATTAATGCAGAAATTACCCCCTCTTTTTATCACTACAGCAGGGGAGTCTGGATCTTCAATACTAATCAGATCCCCCTTTGCAAGATTAAGGGCGAGCCCTGGAGATGACAAGAGCTCATAGATATGCTCGCCTTTTCGAAGAGCAGGAAGCTCTTCATAGACTGGGCCTTTTCTTTTCGAAACAAACACCTTAATAACACAAAAATCTTCTCTACCTTCCATAAGGCGCTCCGCAGCTTCCTCTCTCAACACAAGACATTCCTTCTTTCACATAACCACTATTCCCAGCACTCAGATTACAAGACGCCCCCTCCAGCGCGGTATTACATGGTGCCAAATTCCCCCCCTTCGACGTGGGGACATTCGTATGACCAAGGTGCATATCGGACGGATTTGTAGAGCTATGGCCACATCTCCAGCAGGTATAGACGCCATTATTGTTATCATCCGCGTCCCCAATGAGTCCATCGCGAACCTTATCCTGACCTCGCCGGTGGCCACCATCCTCCTTGCTTTGCGCCATCACTTGAGGGCTTACTCCCTGCCCATCAGTTTTTGCAAATGCTGATGGAGGCTTCTTCGCCAAACCAAGTGGGTCAACCCATTCAATAGGGTTAGCCGCATACGCAAAGAGGTTCAATCCCCCGGAGTAACGAATAGGGTCCAGCCCGATGAATCGTCCCGTTTTAGGGTCGTAGTACCGATTTCGGTTGTAGTGTAACCCGGTCTCATGATCGTGATACTGACCCTGGAAGCGTATCTGGTTAGTCAGCCCATGCTGCTTAGCCCAGTCCGAACGCTCCTCGCGGACTTCACCCCACGCCTTGTATTGCCCCGCCCAAGCGACATTGCCCTGCTCATCGGTCAGCTCCATCGGCGTGCCAAGGTGGTCACATTGATACCAGGCAATCGCGTCGAAGGGCTGTGGTTTCACCTCGGTGTGCCACAAGGGATCTTGATCGAAGTCATACTCCCGCTGGCTCCAGTCCGGTTGCTTGTGCAGGCGGATCGGACTCTTGCGCAACGCTTGGGCGACCGGCACGAAGCTGCCCGGTTCATATAAGTAGTGCACGGTACGCCCGGTATCGCCCTCATCACGTGGTGGCGAGCTTTCCCAGGCCAGAGTGTCGCCATCCCATCCGAACAAGGTGAAGCCGCAACCCAGCTCGCGTTGGCGTTTGGCTCGCTCCAATTGGTTCCAGCCGGTACCGGCCTCAGGCCGGTCCCAGAAATGCGCCACCGAGTATTTGTGCAGACGGCGCCCCAATGCGTCGTAGCAGTATTCGACCTTGAGCTTGTCATCGTTGTAGCTGGCTAGCCGGTCGAACAGGTCCCAGGTGAAGTGGGCATGTGCGCCGTTATTCAGGCGGTGCACCAAGTTGCCACGTTCGTCGTAGCGGTAATGGGTACCGGCATACTCGCGCAGCAGGTTGTCCATCAGCTTGTTGCGACGCGGATCCGCTTCCAGCGGGCGATTAAGCTCCTGCGTTTTCTGATCCAGCAGGTTACCCGCCGGATCGAATGCGAAAGTCTCCACGCCGAGGCGGCTGGTGGCCTGCAACAGACGGCCAACCGGGTCATACTGGTATTCCAGCGGGCCACGTCGGCTGTCGTGAATGTTGGTCAATTGGCCTGCAGCGTCGTAACGGTATTGCCGCTTGAGCAAAGTACTCTGACCGTCATGACTGCCCAATAGCTGTTCTTGCAAACGCCCAGCCGGGTCCCACGCCTGGGTCTGCATCAGCTTGTTGCCCTGGTGGCGTACCACTTCGCGGTGCAAATCGTCACGTTCATAGGCCAGCATTTCATGCTGGTCGAGCGTCATCCCCAGCAAATGACCGCTGCCATAAGTCAGCAAGCTGACCTTGTGACCGTCTGGACGAATAGTCGACACCCGTTGGTTAAGGGCGTCGTACTCGTGCTGCCACACCGCGACCATCGGTGTGTCAGTGGCCAGGTAGTACTGGTGCTCACGAGTCAGGTTGCCTGCTTCGTCGTGGAACCACTGCAACCTACTGGAGGCGTTGACCGCTTGGATCAGTTGGCCGTTGCGATCGTAGACAAAGCTCTCAGTCTGACTCTGGTCACGCAGGTGAGCAGTACGCTCAGATAGACGTCCTCTACGATCGAACCGAAGCTCGATGCGGCGCTGGCCGACTTGAGTGCTCGCCAGGCGGCCGCTATACGGGTCGTACTGGTATCGGGTGACTAAGCCATCGAAACCGGTTTCTTGCAGCATTCGCCCAACAGGGTCATAGAGGAAACTGGCCTTGCTCTCGTTCTCGTTCTCCAGCCCAGTCAAGCGACCGACTTTGTCCCAAAGGTAGCGCAGAGTGTGCTCGTTGGCGTCAACGCGCTCGACAAGCTGGCCGGCAGCGCCATATTTCCAGGTGGTACAGCGGTCGAGGGCGTCGACATGAGCCAGCAAACGGCCCTCAGCATCACGCTCGAAGCGTTCCTCGGTCTTGTCCGGGTGGGTGATCCTAGCCAGTTGCCCGGCCTTGTACTCGTAGGCGGTCTTGTTACCGGCGGCATCGGCGAACTCGATCAACTGACCGAGCGTGTTGTAGCTCCAAAGGCTGGTCTTGCTGGAGCAGTCGGTGTATTCGAGCAGTTGGCCAGCGTCGTTATAGGCCAGTTTCTTCTCGTTGCCGATGGAGTCCTTGATCGCCTTGACCAACCCGGTCGGGGTGTAGGCGAACTCGGTTTTATTGCCCAGCGGATCCGTGGCTTCGACCAGATTGCCGCGCTCGTCGTAATCGCGCAGCCACAGCCCGCCCTCGGCATCACGGATCTTGATCAGCTGGTCTTGATCGTCGTAGGCGTAATGCACCACGCTGTGGTCGGCACGAATGTGCTTGAGGCGATTGCTGCGCGAATCGTAAACGTAACGGTCCTGACTACCGTCCGGATGCACGTGACGAATGACGTTCTTGCACGCATCACGGAACAGCCATTCGGAGTTACCGTCCGGGTGCTTGATGCGGTAGGTGTAACCTTGCTGATCGTAGTAGTGCCAAGTCTCCTGGCCATGAGCGTCAGTAACGTAAGTCAGGCGGATGTTCGGGTCCCATGCGAGGCGGGTTTCGAAACTGCCATCGTCGGCCCATTCGTGAATGGCCTTGGCGTGCGGACCACTGCCATCCCACTCGAGATTGATACCGCGATCAGTGCGGTCGGTGTAACGGGTGATCAGGTGGTTCTGGTACATGTAGCGCCAGGCAGCTCCATGCTGGTCCTGGGCTGCTGTCAGGTCACCTTGGTCGTCATAGTGGTAGGCGCATAGTTGACGCAATGGTTTGCCGTCAACCACTTGCCACAGCCCCTGTAAGTGCCCGCGCTCATCGTGCAGCGTGCCGAGTTGCAGGTGGACCTTGCTCGGGTCGTCATCTTCATAAGTATTGATGTCCGAGAGCACCGGGCAGTCGTGATGGCGGTGCTCGTAGTGCAACATCGCCCCCGCGCCACTGCGCAGTTGAATGTGCGTCAAATAGAAGCGATCACCATGACGGGCATAGGTCTCGCGCCGCTCGAGGCCGCGCAGCAAAACCAGTTGCTGCTCACCAGTTCGCACCAGGGTGAAGTTTTCCACTGCGTCATGGTGTGGTTTGCCCTGTTTGGGCAACGGGTAATCGTGGCTGCGACCATCGTAGTCGTGGAACTCTATGTACTTGTCGAGCACGTCGATGCAGGTAGTGAACTCGGTGATCCAACGGGCACCGAGGATGCCGTCGTCCAGCTTGTCTAGGCGTGAGTTGTATGTGCGCGTCCAAGTGACCGGAAACGGGCCGGGCAGCCTGAAGTCGGTATGGTGCACTGACTCGCTGCCCAAGGCGAAGTTGATGCGATTACAGGTGCTGGTACAGACCTCGTTCTTCTCGTCTTTAGCCGCCTGCTCGGCCGGCCCCTGAATCCTGATCGACTCGTTTCGCCCTTCAGAAGACTGATGCCGGGCCTCAGCAGTCGAATTCTGCTTGACCACGGTAGGCATAGCCTTGGGATTGCGGTGGTGCCACTTCGTACTGCTGTCATGCAGCATCACCAGCAGGCTCTTGATCGAGTCCTTGTTGTCCGCGTTGGCCAGGCTCATCAGCTTGCCGCTCATCTGCGGCGCGAGCTTTCGGAACTGCTGGGTGCTCTTGAGCACGTCGTTCTGCACCGACGTGGGCACGGCGTTGCTCAGCAGCGTGTTGGCTGCCCCCTTGCCCATTGCCGAGTAGGCATTGCTCAGCGCGCCGAATGCGTTCTCGAAGGCCACCGACGGGTCGGACTTCCAGGTCTCGCTGACCTTCTGCGCCATCTGCGTGGCCTTGTCCAGGTCGCCCTTGCTGTCGAGCTTGCCGAGGACGATGGCGTCGATGGCATCGGCGGTGTTGAGGATCAGCCTCTCGCCGGTCTTGGCGGCATCGCCGAGGATGCTGTCGAGCTGGCCCTGGGCGTCGACCAGGAAGGTGTCCAGTTCACCGAGCAGGTCTGCGTTGAGGTGGCCGACGATGATCTCGACCAGCGCGTCGCCGAGGATCTCCTTGCCCTCCTGGCGGGCCAGGGTCAGCATCGGCCGCAGCCCTTTGCGCGCGGCGGCCATGGTCGGCGGGGCGGGGATCACGCCGATCAGGTTGATGCCCAGGCTCACCCAATCCCACGGGTCGGGTTCCTTGGCACTGGCCAGGCTGACGATATCGCCCACCGCATCCACCAGGGCGATGATGTTGCCGATCACCGGCAACACCTCGGCGGTGTCCTTGAGCCGTTCGAGGTTGACGTACCCGCCGCTGATCTCGCGCAGCCAGGCGTCGAACACGGCGGCGCCGCGGCTGACGTCGGTCATGCCGATCTGGTCGAGGGGGACGACCGCCGCCTGGGCTGGACGTGGTTTTTCAGAGGTATCGGCGGTCATGACATCAGTTCACTTGGCAGAAGATCGGTGACGGTGTTCAGGCTCGGGGCCTTGAAAGCGGGGAGCTTGGGCATCGCCGGCAGCTTGGGCAGGCTTGGCAGGCTGGCCATGGCGCCGGAGGCGGCCGGCAGCGCCGAGCTGGCGGTGCTGGCCAGCTGCGGCAGGCCGGCGACGCCGCCTTTCAATGCGCCCTGTACCTGTTGCGCGGTCTGCAGGGCGCCCTGCCCGGTCTTGAGCAGGCTCATACCGGTCTTGGCCGCGTCCATGCCGCTGCCGGCCAGTTGCTTGGCCTTGTCGAACAGGCCGCCCTCGCCCTTGGGCAGCGGCAGCTTCTCGACCAGCGACTCCAGCTGGCTCGTCAGGCTGTTGGGGTCTGGGGCCTGCACCGGCCACTCGACCTCGCCGATGTAGCTGCTCGGCGCCCAGGGCGGCGAGGGATCGCGGCCGAAGTTGACCCAGGC
>NZ_JBMOWQ010000143.1:0-30212 GCF_049310485.1 Pseudomonas sp. GZD-209 | reverse complement strand
TTCGGCGTAAGCCGAAGGCGCGAGATGTAGACTTGCGCAGCAAGTCGTAGGCCGCGCGGGCCCGGAAGGCACCGGAGCGAGGGGACCCCGGAGCGCAGCGCAGGGGCCGTATGATGGGAGCAGGCGGCTTTGCCTACTTTGGCCAAGACCAAAGTAGGCCGCCGTAAGGGCGGAAAGGTGACTATGCGTCTTCATCGTAAATGAATGCGCACATAGTTTTCAAAACACACTCTCTCAAAGTCAAAGTCAAAGTCAAAGTCAAAGTCAAAGTCAAAGTCAAAGTCAAAGTCAAAGTCAAAGTCAAAGTCAAAGTCAAAGTCAAAGTCAAAGTCAAAGTCAAAGTCAAAGTCGGTCGGCGTCGGTTTTAATAGATTTAAGTGCATTCATTTGCGATGTCGACGCAGAGTCACCTTTCCGCCCTTACGGCGGGTTACTTTTTTTCTTGGAAAAAAGTAACCAAAAACCGCTCGCTCCATTCATACGGCCCTCCGCTGCGCTCCGGGTCCCTTCGCTCCGGCGTCCTCCGGGCCCGCGCGGCCTCCGACTTGCTGCGCAAGTCTACATCTCGCGCCTTCGGCTAACGCCGAAGGGTGCTGCGCACCAGGGCCCTCCAGACGCCTACGCTCAGCCTCCTGAAGTCGCGAAGTTAGGGGCGGCGCCTGGGCTGGCTTTAGCTGTCGCTAGCGGGCTAGGGCGCTAAACTCTTGATCGGCAACGGCAACGGCAACGGCAACGGCAACGGCAACGGCAACGGCAACGGCAACGGCAACGGCAACGGCAACGGCAACGGCAACGGCAACGGCAACGGCAACGGCAACGGCAACGGCAACGGCACAACGCTCAGCTTGCGTCGTGTGGACGCCGGCGATCTGCGCGCGGCAGGGTGTATCTCCTCTGCTTCAGTGGGTCTGCCAGCACCTGTCCGCTGGCCAAGGTGCCCAGCAGTGCCATATACAGAAAAATCCGCATGATGTACCTCCCGGGCCCGAGGGCCCGTCAGCGCTTGTCGAGGGCCGGCCCGGCCTGTCGACGCAAGGCTTTGGCGCGCTTCTCGAGGACCAGGTAGGTAACCACCGCCAACAGCAGTGGAATCAGGTAGTACAACGTTCGATAGCCTAGCAGCGCGGCGACCAGCGTGCCTTGGCCGAGCTGGCCGTGGAGCAGGGCGAGAAACACGGCCTCGAGCACGCCGAGCCCCGCTGGGATATGGGCGACCACGCCCGCCACGCAGCTGATCAGCAACACACCCAGCACCGAGGGATAGAACAGCTCAGGTGGCAGCAGCAGGTGGATCAGCGCTGCCATCAGCGCCCAGTTGCTTGCGCCCAAGGCCACCTGGCACAACGCCAGACGCAGGCTCGGCAGGGTGACTTCGTGCCCGCGCAGGTCCCATGTGCGCCGTCTGGCGAAGGCGCAGGCGAACAGGTAGGCCAACGCGACCGCTACCATCAGCACGCCGATCAGGCGCAGGCCGCCGGCGCCCACCGCCCAGCTTTCCGGCAGCTTGACCATACCGAGGGCGAACACCGTGCCGGCCAGCAGCAGATAGCCCATCCAGTTGGTCAACAGACCCAGGGTGAGGATGCGGGTGATGGTCGGGGTATCCAGACCCAGCCTGCTGTACAGGCGATAACGCAGGGCCACGCCGCCGACCCAAGTAGTGAAGTTGAGGTTGAATGCGTAGCAGACGAACGCCACTGGTAACACCTGGCGCGCTGGTAGTTGATGGCCTGTATAGGCGCGGGCGAGCAGGTCGTAGCTGGCGAATACCAGGTAGCTGCACAGGGCTAGCAGCAACCCCATGGCCAGGGTCGAGGGCCGGTAGGCCAGCAGCGAATGGCGGACTTCGTTCCAGTCCAGGTTACGCGCGAGGGTGAACAGCAATACCGGGATCAACACCAGAAATAGCACGGTCAGTAGGCGTTTGCCCCAGGTCTTCCAGCGTACAGTGGCCATCAGGTCTTGCCCCCGTGGTAATCGGCCGGGGCCTCGTTGTCGGTTTGCAGCGACTGCAGGCGCTGCCGGTGCGCCGGGAACCAGCCGGCGATACGCGGGAAATAGCGGGTGATGTGGAAGCCCAGGAAGATCAACGGTGCGCGCCACCAGTAGCCGCGCACCATGCGCTCCAGCGTCACGCTCTTGCAGTGATCGCGGCTCAGTTCGCTCAAATGCTGGTACAGGTATTCGTTGAACGCACGGTCGCGGATCATCAGGTTGGCCTCGAGGTTGAGCGACAGGCTCAGCGGGTCGAGGTTGCTCGAGCCTACGGTGGACCAGTCGTTGTCCACCAACGCCACCTTGCCGTGCAGCGGGCGCTGGCAGTATTCGTGGATGCGCACGTCGTCGCGCAGCAGGTAGTTGTAGAGCAGCCGCGAGAGCATGCGTACCCAGCGCATGTCTGGTTGCCCCTGAAGGATCAGCGTCACCTCGACCCCGCGCCGGGCGGCGTTGCGCAGTTCGCGCAGCAGGCGGTAGCCAGGGAAGAAGTAGGCGTTGGCGACTACGATGCGTTGCCTGGCCTCGCGGATGGCTTGCAGGTAACAGACCTCGATATCGTTACGATGGCGACAGTTGTCACGCTCCACCAGCAGGGCCCTGGCCGAGCCGGCGGCGCTGGTCGGTTCGACCCGGTTGGCGTTTTCCAGCACTGGCGCGAGCATCCGGCAGGTGGAGGCGTGCACCTGGGCGACCACCGGGCCGACGACCTCCACCGCATAGTCCTGTTTGGCCTGCGGGCCGAAGTCGCCAAGGTGGTCGGCGCTGTAGTTGATGCCACCGATGAAGGCACGCTTCCCGTCGATCACCAGGATCTTGCGGTGCAGGCGGCGGAACAGGTTGGTGCGCATGCCGGCCAGCCGTGGTTGTGGGTCGAACGAATGGAAACGCACCCCGGCCTCGGTCATCGAGGAGATGAAATCCTCAGGCAGGTCGGCGGTGCCGTAGCCGTCCGCCGCCACCTCGACCCTTACCCCGCGCTGCGCGGCGTCGATCAGGGCTTGGCGCAAAGGTTGGCCGACCTTGTCGTCGTAGATGATGAAGGTTTCCAGGAGAATTTCCTCGCGTGCCTGGGCCATGGCCTCGAACACGCGCGGGTAGTACTGCTCGCCGTTTATCAGCAATTCGACGTGGTTGCCGTCGCACCAGGGCTGCTTCATAGCGTCACCTGCGCCACCAGCGGGGCGTGGTCGGAGAGATGTGACCAGGGGTATCTGGACAACACACGTGCCTGGCAAGCTTGTGCATTGCGCAGGTAGATGCGGTCCAGGCGCAGCAATGGCAGGCGGGCGGGAAAGCTACGTGCCGGCTTGCCGAAGGCCTCGACCAGATGGCCCGAAAGCCGCGCATCCGCTTTCAGACGCCAGTCGTTGAAATCGCCGGCGACGATGACCGGCTCGTCCGGCGGCAGGCTGTCAAGCAACGCCAGCAGCAGATCGACCTGCTGCTGACGATGGTCTTCGCGCAGGCCCAGGTGCACGCAGATTGCGTGCACCTGCTCATGGCCGGGTACTTCGAGCCGGCAGTGCAGCAGGCCACGCTCCTCGTTGCCATGGATCGTGACGTCGAGGTTGTCGTGGGTGCGGATCGGAAATTTGGACAGCAGGGCGTTGCCATGGTCGCCATGGGGATAGACCGCGTTGCGCCCGTAGGCGAACTGCGGCCACATGCTGTCGGCAAGGAACTCGTACTGAGGTGCTGTCGGCCAGGTCGGATGGCGCTCGGCATGCTGTTGGTGGCTGCCGTGCACCTCTTGCAGGAAGACCAGATCGGCCCCAGTAGTGCGGACCGCCTCGCGCAGCTCCGGCAGGATGAAACGGCGGTTGAACAGGGTGAAGCCCTTGTGCACATTGAGGGTCAGTACCGTCAGGTGATGCACGGCGGTCTTCTTGTCGATGATGCAGCGGGGGGCGGGCAGGGTCCCGTTCATAGTGGCTCCTGCGGCTCGACCCCTGGCTCGGTCACCAACTCGTCGTCCTGGCGTAGCCCCTCGGGGTCGAAGTCCTTGCGCCAAGGGCCACAGCGCCAACCGGCAATACCAATACGGATCTCGCTCACCATAAGCCCCCTGTGTTCAAGTACTCATCAGTAGCGACTGGCAGGGGAACGAGAGGGTTCAGCAGGATTGACGAGTGGCGCTGGGGCGGGTTTTGTCATCCGTCGGATTGTTCCTCTGGTGGCACCTGGCCCTCCGGCCAGTCGGGTGCCTCTTGTTCCGGGGCAGGCGTGGGTAGCTGTTCGCCGGGATCGAGCGGCACTTCATCGACATAAGGATCTGGATGATTGGGATCGATCATGTTCTGACTCCTCGTAAAGGGCTTTAGCTGCCTTCCAATCCACCGGTACAGGAGCTGTTCAATGCGATTCCCAGGGCGAACGTTTGTCGCCCTGGTTGGACCGCTTCGGAATCAGCGCTCCTTGTCTATGCCCGGGCCTTGGTCGCGCTGTTGGCCACCGGCTTTTCCAGTGTCGGAAAGGTTTTCCCTTTCCTCAGGCTGCTCAACCGATTGCCCGCCTTGTCGCCCGGTATCCTGGGACTGCGCCCAATCCTTGTCGGTCTTGTCTTCTGGCCGCTGGCCGCCTTTCTGGCGGTCGGTCATGTCGCCAGCCGAGCCCTGTCCCCCTTGCTGACCTGCGTTGGTGTCAGTGCTACGGGTTTGATCGCCGCCCTTGTCTTGATTATTAGCCATGATGGCTTACCTCTGGTCGAACACAGGAAGGTCTGTGTGCAGTTGTGACTGGGCAGGCGGTCAGCGCACTGCAAATATTCGCGGGTTTTCGGACCAAGGGCCTGAAGGACCTCCGGGCGAACATTTAGCGGGTGAACAACAGCAGCGCATGGGTGCGAGAAAACCGGAACTTTGCCGGCGTTACGGGCGTTTCACCGCATGCGCTGCGCAAGCATTATCAGCAGATGGGTGAGCATGATTCGGCGACACCGGGCAGTGACGCGTCGGAAAAGTAATAGCCTGACTGACCTTGAAGACCACATGGCGCTTGGCCAGGTTGTTGCCAAGTTTTGAGCGCTGCGCCTTTGGCTGCCGCTGCATATGGCGGGTGAATCCCACGATGTCGATGACACGGTTCGTTCGAGCAGGCTTGCACGTGATGGATCGCCATTGAGTGGCGTCAACCTGCTCTACTCGAATACGCCCATGTTGTCTTTACATGTTCTCGTCGCTGCCGAAGAACATCTGTATCCGCGACCTGAGCCAGCGCTCCGCAGGGTCATTGTCCTGCGCCCCGCGCCAAGCCATGTGCAACTCGAAACTGCGCACCTCCAGCGGCAGGTCCTCAGCCCGCAACCCGCCAGCGGCGGTGAGTGCATCCGCGGTGTAGTCCGGCACCGTGGCGACGATGTCGGTCCCCGCCAGCAAACTCCCCAGCCCGTTGAACTGCGGTACCGCCAGCACCACATGGCGCTTGCGGCCGATTTCGTCCAGGGCTTCATCGATGAAACCGGACAAGTCGCCGGCAAACGACACCAATGCATGGGGCCGGGCGCAGAAATCGTCGAGGCTGATGCTGCCGGGCATGCTGTCGGCGCGCAACAACTTGGGCATGCTGCGGCGCAGCACCTTGCGCTTGGCGTTGGCGGGCAGGTCGCTGGTGTAGCTCACGCCCACCGAGATTTCACCCGATGCCAGCAGCGTTGGCATGAGCAGGTAATTGACCCTTCGAACAACCAGCACAATGCCGGGGGCCTCGGCGCGGATACGCTTGAGCAGTTGCGGCAGCAGGGCGAACTCGGCGTCGTCGGACAGGCCGATGCGGAACACCGCGTTGCTGGTGGCCGGGTCGAATTCGGCGGCGCGGCTGACCGCAGTGGAGATCGAGTCCAGGGCTGGCGAGAGCAGGGCGAAGATTTCGTGGGCGCGGGCCGACGGCTCCATGCTGCGGCCGGTGCGCACGAACAGCGGGTCGTCGAACAGGCTGCGCAGGCGCGACAGCGCAGCGCTGATGGCCGGCTGGCCGAGGAACAGCTTTTCGGCGGCGCGGGTCACGCTGCGTTCGTGCATCAGGGTTTCGAACACGATCAGCAGGTTGAGGTCTACGCGACGCAAGTCGTTACGATTCATTCGATGCGGCTCGCCAGTCAGTTGGGGCAGGGGTGAATCTTAAGGCCAAAGGCTGTTACCCTGCACCGATTTGTGGGAGCCAATGCGCAGATTTGCCTGGGGCCCAATCAATGACAGGCATGTCGACTATTAACGGCCACTGATGGCCCAAAGCGCAAAGCCCGGATAAAGTCCGTGGTAATACGAGATTCACACAGGCGAGGTATGCGATGTCCCGCATGATCCGTTTCCACAAATTCGGCCAGGCCGATGTGCTCCTTTGCGAAGAGCAGGCCGAACCGTCCGCGGCGGCCGGCGAGGTGCAGGTGCGCGTCGAGGCGATCGGCATCAGCTGGTACGACGTGCTCTGGCGGCAGAACCTGGCGCCTTCCCAGGCACGTCTGCCGGCAGGCATCGGCCATGAAATGGCCGGTGTGGTCATGGCGGTTGGCGAAGGGGTGGACGACATTGCGGTGGGCGACCGGGTCGCCAGCTTCCCGGCCACCAGCCCCAATGATCACCCTGTCTATGGTGATGTGATCGTGCTGCCGCGCAGCGCCATCACCCGTTACCCCGATGTGCTGACCCCGATCGAAGCCAGCGTGCATTACACGCCGCTGCTGATCGCGTATTTCGCCTATGTCGACCTGGCTCGGGCCAAGGCCGGCCAGACCGCGCTGGTCACCGATGCCAGCCACTGCGCAGGGCCGGCTTTCGTGCAGCTGGGCAAGGCCCTGGGGCTGAAGGTGTTCGCCGCCACCAAGGAGCCGGAGCAGCGTGAATACCTGCTCGGCCTGGGCGCGGACAAGGTGATAGTCACCGAAGAGCAGGACCTGGTCCTGCAGGTCGGCAAGTACACCAACGGCCGTGGCGTGGACATGGTCCTCGACGGCATGGGCGGGCCGCAGATGTCGCTGCTCGGCGACGTGCTGGCGCCGCGCGGCAGCCTGGTGCTGTATGGCCTGCAGGGTGGCAACCAGACGCCGTTCCCGGCGTGCGCGGCGTTCCAGAAGAACATCCAGTTCCATGTGCACTGCATCGGCAACTTCACCGGCAAGCCAGAGCTGGGCATCGCCCAGGACCAGGTCGCCCTGCAGCGTGCGTTGCGTGACATCAACCAGTTCACCGCCGACCAACTGCTGACCCCGCAGATCATCAAGGTGTATCCGTTCGACCAGGTGGTCGCGGCCCATCGCCATATGGACGAATGTCCGTGTGGGGGGCGTGTGGTGTTGGACATGGCGGTGAGTTGATTGCCAGCGACTGTTGCCATCATGAAAAAAGCCCGAGCAATGTCTCGGGCTTTTTTTCGGATGTGTCCTACGGTGATTTAGGATTACTTGCGGAAGTTGTAGTGGATGTTGCTAGTTAGCTCACTGCAACTTCAATAAAGTGTTCTTTGTCCTGGTTATTCATGACTTTTATGTTTCGGTTTGTCAGCATGTTTGTGCCAGGCCAATGACAGCCACCACAGGGTGCAGCGACACTGGGCTATAGCCTGCTCAGCGACAATCACCGAGGTATTAATCCTCTCTTGTCTTTCCTGTTTTTAGGAAATTTCCTTCAAGATCGGGGTTTTATTCATCTGCCAAACTCTGCTTTTGGATCCGATCCGATCAGAAAGGTGGAGTGATTACATGAACAATACCCATGACCAAGCCATGAACTTTGTTTATCAACAAGTCTTGCAACGTATCTTCGAACATATGAACCAGGCGCAGCGCGCTTCCATTCAGCTGTTGATGCAACGGTTGCTGGTGATCGCTGGCGGCCATGCGCAGATCGCTGATCTGCGTCTGGTGCTTTTACACGGTGGCGACCAGCGCAGCTCCCATTTGCTCGCCTACCTGCGCGCGGCGCAATTGAGCATCGCCCTTCGCCATCATGCAACCTTCCGCCTGCGCGTGCTCATTGCCAGGGCGCCTGGGCTGGATCGCGCGACGCTGGCCAGCCATGAGCGCTGCTTCAGTGCCTTGTTCCTGCATGACGACCCTCGGGTGGAACTGCTGCTCAGCGACGGTGAGCGACTGGAACCGTTCATTGCCGGCGAAACCAGTGGCGGCGGGCAGTTGGGCGATGCCGGCAAGGCCTGGCTGCTGTTCGGTCATGTGTGTGGTGGGCAGCCCGATGCACTGCTCGGCGGGCAGGCGTATCTGATGCTGGCAGAGGGGCTGAGCCAGGCGCTGACCGATGCGGACCCAGAGGGTGGCGTCGATGCCTTGGTCACGGTGGTGCCGGCCGGGCAGCGCCGTCGTCTGCTGGCCTGGGCCCGGCGCTGCCTGAGTCAGGCCTGCGATGCCGCACCACCGGCCCTGCCACAGTGTGCACGTGTACTGACGCAGCACCTGGCACAACTGCGCTACCGGCTGGACGACCCCGCGCCGTCAGTGCAGGTTGCACTGCCACCCCAGGCTGTACGCCCCCTGCGTGTGGTCGCAGTGGATGACCTGCTGCAACTGGATGATGGGGCCTCGCTTGAACACATGCTGGGCCGCCGGGAGATGCTGCCGTGTCAACTGCAGGGGCCGGCGGGGCTGTTTGACCCGCTGGCGCTGGCGCATCTGCATGGGTTGCGTGGGCAGTACGTGAGCCTGCTTGGCTATCGCGAGGGCGTGCAGGGGTTGTTGCAGCGCCTGGGCCAGAGCCAGTTGGCCTGGCCTGAGGAATACAGCATGCAGGCGCAGGCCAGCTTTGCCCAGGCCTATGGGGTGAGCGAAGAGCAACTGGTCTGCCTGCTGCTCACGCCGTTCGAGGCGCGGGGGCGCAACCTCGAGCGTTATGTGCAACGTTGCCACCCACGCATGCGGGTGGCGTTGCCTTACCTGCACCGGGCGTTGCAGGGGCGCCCTTGCCCGGCGGCGGTAAGCCAATGGCTGGTGGATGTCAGCGGGTTGGAGCTGGTGCATCTGCGGGCGCTGTACGCCGGTACGCTGTCTGCGCAGGTCAGCCGGCAGGCCCAGGTGCTGGTGCGGCGTGACCTGTGGTTGCGGCTACTGCCGCTTCCTGCGCAGGAGCAGGTTGACCCACAGCGCCAGCAGCGTGGCTGAGCGCGGTGCTCAGGGCCCGGGTGAGAGCTTGAACAGCATGAACTGATGGGCCGGCGAGAACAGCCGAGCGCTGATGCCGTGGCGATCAGGAACATGATCATGATCTGGTAGCGCACGGCCTCGGCGGGGCATTGCCCGGCGAGGGTCTGGCCGGTCATCATGCCGGCCTTCACCGCCAGTGCGGCGGCGGCTCGGGCTGTATGGCGCAGCGCAGCGGGGCCGAGTTGTCGCATGACAACCTGTTCCACTGGGTGTTGGGGCTGATGAATGTGCAAACGTCGGTCTACCAGCAGGCGCTGGACATGTTCCAGCCGTGACAGCCTGGGCAGCTTGCCGGTGAGAGCCTTGCCGCAACTGCTCTGATATGTGACGTTAAGTGTAACCAAATATATGTAACTAAACTTTTGTAACTTGATATGCGAAATATGAAGTTACTTGGCGTAAATTTTGTAAATGCACTTTGTTCAATAAATTATCGCAAATAGGATTGCGCATCATTTCATAGGTGATGGCAATCAAATGGCAAGCACTCCAACAACCCGCCGCGCGGAATCCCCACATCTTTATACGGCCCTCGGCCTGGCCCTGGCATCCTGTTCGACCGCGAGCCTGGCGCAAACCGCCGATGCCGGCAAAACCAAGGCGGGCTCGATCCTTGAACTTGAGGCGACTGATGTAAAAGGTGTTCATCAGGCCGAGACGTTCAAAGTGGATGAAATGTCTTCGCCGAAGTTCACCGCCCCGCTGCGCGAAGTGCCCAAGTCGATCACCATCATCAACGAAGCCTTGATCAAGGAGCGCGGCGCCACCTCGCTGACCGACGTGCTGCGTACCACCCCAGGCATTACCCTGGGCGCAGGCGAGGGCGGCACGCCACTGGGCGACCGGCCGTTCATCCGCGGCTTCGAAGCCAGTACCGATATCCAGATCGACGGCCTGCGCGACCTTGGCCGCATGTCCCACGAGGCGTTCAACGTGGAGTCGGTCGAGATCGTCAAAGGGCCGGGCTCGGCCTACAACGGCAGGGGCTCAACGGGTGGCTCGATCAACCTCGTGAGCAAGGCCGCCAAGGCCGAGGACTTCATCGCCGGCAGCGTCACCATGGGTACCGACCAACTGTGGCGCAATACCCTGGACATCAACCAGTACCTGCCCGAGCAGGACCTGGCGTTTCGCCTGAACGCCATGAAGCACGAAGCCGATACCCCCGGCCGCGATGACGTCGAGGTCAAGCGCTGGGGCATCGCCCCGACCATTACCTGGGGCCTGCAGGGCCCGACGCGGGTGACGGCCAGCTACTACCACCAGGAAACCGATGACATTCCCGACCAGGGCCACCCGATTTCGTTGATCACCAACAAACCTGCGGATGTCGACCGGGACAACTTCTACGGGCTGGTTGACCGAGATTTTCGCAAGACCTCCGCCGACCTGGCCACCCTGCTGATCGAACATGAGTTCACCCCGCAACTGACCGTGCGCAACACCCTGCGCGGCGGGCGCAGCATGCAGAACTACGTGATGAGCCGCCCGGTGTTCGCCAACGTCGCGCAGGAGCAGAACGGCCTGGTAGGCCGGGGTTTCCGCCCACGCAACGTGGTGAACACCTCGGTGCTCAACCAGACCGACCTGTTCGGCACCTTCCACACCGGTGGCATCAAGCACAGCTATTCCGCCGGCCTGGAAGTCAGCCGCGAGACCATTACCGACAAGGACAAGCACGCTGGCAACAACGGTCGCCCGGGTAACCTGTACAACCCCAACCCGCACGACGGTGGCTGGACTTTGCTGCCGGGTACCGGGGAGGTCACCAGCAAATACCAGACCGAGGTCAAGTCGCTGTACGCCTTCGACACCCTCGCGCTGCATGAACAGTGGGACCTGAACCTCGGGCTGCGCTATGACGACTACGACGTCAAGAACCGGGTCGAGGGCGGCGCCTCGTCGTCGAGCGAGCTGTGGAACTACCAGGTGGGCGTGGTGTTCAAGCCAATGCCCAACGGCAGCATCTACCTGTCCTACGGCACCTCGTCCAACCCCTCGGGCGAGAACACCCAGTCTGGCGGCGCCGACGGTGCCGGGGCCGGCAACCTCAATGGCAACAAGGCCAACCTCGACCCGGAAAAGTCGCGCAGCGTCGAGCTGGGGACCAAGTGGGATGTGTTCAACGAGCAGCTGTCGCTGACCGCCGCGGTGTTCCGTACCGAGAAAACCAATGCGCGGGTGACCGATCCGATCAGCGGGCTGGTGGCCCTGGACGGCGACCAGCGCGTGACCGGCATCGAGTTCGGCGTCACCGGCCGCATCACCGACGCCTGGGCGGTCTGGGGCGGCTACACCTACCTGGATGCCGAAGTGGTGAAGTCGGGCGGCGATGGCAGCAACGACGGCAACCGCTCCAAGTTCATTGCGCCGAACAGCTTCAGCCTGTGGTCGTCCTATGACCTGACCGACCGCTGGACCGTGGGCGCCGGGGCCAACTACATGGACCAGCGTTACATGAACGATGCCAACACCGTCAGCATCGATGACTACTGGCGCTACGACGCAATGGTGGCCTACAAGGTCAACAAGAACCTCGACCTGCAGTTGAACGTGCTCAACCTGACCGACGAGACCATCTACGATGCCTCGCACGTTGGCCTGTTCGCCACGGTCGCACCGGGGCGCTCGGCGGAGCTGACGGCCAACTTCAGGTTCTGACCGCGGCTGCCTCGGCAGCGATCCCCCAAGGCGCCCGGTTGCAATCAACCTGGCGCCTTTTGTTTGCGGGCCTTGCTTTGCGGTCGGGGTGTAACTTAGCATTGCTAACAATTCTCAGTTACACAAAAAGAATCGCCCCATGAGCGAAGCCCAGCCTGTGCAAACCCCTCGACTGTCTGCTGTCGAAGCGCTCTACAGCGCCCATCACGGGTGGTTGTACAACCGCTTGCGGCGGCGTCTGGGCAACGCGATGGATGCGGCTGATCTGGCCCATGACACCTTCGCGCGCATCCTGGCGTCGAAGGTCACGGTGTTCAACGAGCCCCGCGCCTATCTGAATTGCGTCGCTGGTGGCATCCTCGCCAACTGGTGCAAGCGCAAGTCGCTTGAGCGTGCCTACCTGGCGGCGCTGGAGCAGCTGCCAGCCCCCGAGGCGCCGTCGCCGGAAACGCGCTTGCTGATCCTCGAAACCCTGCATGAAATCGATGCGATGCTCGACAGTTTGCCGGCACTGGTCAGGCGCGCGTTCCTGCTGTCGCAGCTGGCCGGGATGAAGTACGAGGACATCGCGGCGCAGCTCGGCGTCTCGCTGATCACCGTCAAGCGCTACATGAAGCAGGCGTTTCTCCAGTGCCTGAAGCTGGTTGACTGAGTGAGCGTCGATCACCCCCACCTCGAGCCTGACCCCGAAGCACTGGCGGAGGCCGCCGAGTGGCTGATGTGCTTGAGCGACAGCGAGGTCACGCCAGGGCAGCAGGCCCAATGGGCGGCCTGGCGCAACAGCAGCGCCGAGCGTGCCCAGGCCTGGGCGCGTGCCGAACTGCTGATGGGCAAGCTGGGGGGCTTGCCGCCGGCACTGTCGCTGTCGGCGCTGGATCGCCCCAGTGATCCGGGCCGGCGCCAGGCGATCACCCGCCTGGCCGTCCTGCTGGCCCTGGCTCCCGCAAGCTGGGCAGGTTGGCAGATGTACGGGCAAGGATGGGCAGCGGACTATCGCTCGGCGGTTGGCCAGCGCCGCGATGTCACGCTTGCCGACGGTACCCTGCTGATCCTCAACACCGACACTGCGATTGACGTGCGCTTCGATGCCAGCGAGCGTTTCATCCGTCTGTACCGCGGCGAGATCCTGGTGCAGACCGCGCCGGATATCGTCGTCCCGGCGCGCCCACTGCGGGTAGGGACCGGGGAAGGGGTGATGCAGGCTCTGGGCACACGGTTCACCGTGCGTGAACGGCAAGGGCGCACCTATCTTGCGGTGCTTGAAGGGGCTGTGCGGGTGCAGCCCGCCAGCGCCGGGCAGGCGCAGGGCCGGGTCGTGGCGGCTGGCGAGCAGGCCGATTTCGATGGCCAGGGCGTAGGCCCAAACCAGGCGCTGGACAGCGCCGGCACGCTCTGGACCCAAGGCATGCTGCTGGCGGACAACATGCGGCTGGACGAGCTGCTGGCTGAACTGGCGCGCTACCAGCGCGGGTTCATCCGCTGTGACCGGCAGAGCGCAGGCCTGCGGGTGTCGGGGGCGTTTCCGATCAGCGACAGGCGACGCACGTTGGGGATGTTGCAGGCGACTTATGGGCTGGCGGTCGAGGAGCGCATGGGCGGGTACTGGACGCTGGTTTCTGCGCGGTAGGGCGGGCCCGCCACTGCACGTTCTGCGCCTGTGTGATCGAGCACCGCCCGCGCCGACTTGAGCTTTCAGGCCACGCTGAACCCATGGGTACCATCACGCTCCAGCTGCGCGACCAAGCCAAACTCCCAATCCAGGTAGCCCTGCATGGCTTCACGCGGATTGTCGGTCCCTTCATACGGCCGGCGATAGCGGTCGGTGCGCGCGACGGCCAAGCGGGTTTCACCTTGCTCCAGCGGTTTTCCTGCAGCAATCCACTGTGCTGTGCCCCCTTCGAGTAGGTACACCGGGGTGCGGGTAAGTGCTTGCAAGTCCGCCGCCGCAAAGCGCGCCAGCAAGCTGCTGCCGCAGGTCAGCACGTAGCGCTCGGCCACCGGCAACTGCTCCAGGGCTTGCGACAGCTGCGCGCGAATCGCCCAGTGAGCACCGGGGATATGGCGGCTGACATAGTTGGCGCTGGTGGTGAAATCGAGCAGCACCGTCCCTGATGCCTGCAGCCAGCTGTCCAGTTGTTCGACACCAATCCCCGGCACCTCCGGCAGCTCAGGCAGCGGTGCCTGCCAATCGCCGGCCTGGCTGAAGTCAGCAGGCTCGAGCCCGTCGAGCACTGCAGCCTGCCAACCCATCTGCGCCAGCCAGGACGCACTCATGTTGGCCCGCACGCCATCGTCGTCCAGCAGCACGATGCGCGCACCGCGCACGCTGGCGACGTGGTCGGTTTCCTGCACCAGTTGCCCGCCTGGCACCCAGCGGCTGCCAGGCACGTGGCCCGCGGCGTATTCCTCGGCGGTGCGCACATCGAACAGGTAGGTGGTACGCGCGTGATCGGCTTGCCAGTTGGCCAGGCCCTCGCGGTCCAGCCGCAACACCCCGGCACGGTCGGCCACCTTGCGGGCGCGCTGGGCGGCGTTGGTGCGGGTGCTGTCGGTCACTTCGCCAAAGCGGCTGGCCTGGCCATGGGCCAGCTGCTGCCCGGCCAGGGTCCAGCCGATGGTGCCGTTGCGCAAGGCCGCCACCGGGTTGGGGATGCCGGCGTTGACCAGCGATTGGGTGCCAATGATGCTGCGCGTGCGGCCGGCGCAGTTGACGATTACCTGGGTGCTCGGGCTCGGCGCCAGCTCGGCCACCCGCAGTACCAGCTCGGCGCCGGGCACACTGATGCCGCCGGGAATGCTCATGGTCTGGTACTCGTCGAAGCGCCGGGCATCGAGTACCACCACGTCAGCCTTGGCATCGAGCAGCGCCTGTACTTCTTCTGCGGCCAGCGATGGGGTATGCCGCACGCTTTCCACCAGCTCGCCAAACGCCTTGCTCGGCACATTGACGTCCCGGAACAGCTCGCCGCCGGCGCTGCGCCAGCCGGCCAGGCCACCGTCCAGCACCGCCACATCGCTGTAGCCCAGGGCCAGCAGGCGCTTGCCGGCCTGCGCCGTCAGCCCTTCGCCGTCGTCATACAGCGTGATGGCCGTGTCGCGACGCGGCACGCGGGCGTAGATCTCCAGCTCCAGTTTCGACAACGGGATATTGGCGGCGAACAGCGGGTGCTCCTGGGCGAACGGGTCTTCTTCGCGCAGGTCGATCAGGGCCACTTCCTGGTGGCTCAACAGGGCCTGGCGGATGTCGTGGAAGGAACGCGAGGTGACGGTGGTCATGGGGCTGGACTCTCTTTGGACAGGTCCCAGATATTGGGCAGATGGGTATTGGAATAACCGGAAATGAACGGTTTCTCGGTGCCATCGGGCAGGTACACGGCCCGGCTGACCGCGCCGATGTTGGCGCCATAGACGTGGATGCTGATCGATACCTGGTCGGCGAAGGCATTGCTGACCTGATGGATGTCGCCAATGCGTGGCGACACCGCCTCTACATGGCCGGGCTCGATCCGCACCGGCTCGCCCTCCGGCACCAGCACACCCTGTTCGCTACGGGCAAAGCCTTGCGAGTACTCGGCACCCCGCAACATGCCGATCAGGCCCCAGACCCGGTGATCGTGGATGGGCGTCTGTTGGCCTGGCCCCCAGACGAAGCTGACCACCGAGAAGCGCTGGCGCGAATCGCAATGCAGCAGGTACTGCTGGTAGCGGGCCGGGTCGGGTTGTGCCAGCTCATCGGGAAGCCAGTCGTCATGGCTGACCAGGCCGCGCAGCAGCCCCTGGCCGCGATCGAGAAGGGTGGCTTCGTCGGTTTCCCGATCGAGCAGTTCACTGAGGGCGCCGATGAAGTGGCGCAGGCGCTCATGGCGCGGTGGTTGGCTCATGGTTCAGGCTCGGCTGACGGTTTCGGGTAACCCTAGCAAAGCCTTTGAATATTCTCAAAATTCAAATTATGCATAAGCTAATATGCAAATAATGCATTTACACTTCGGCCAATATGATTTGAAATCGGTACCTGTCGAAGGCATTAGGTTATGCCTAATGCGCATTTCACAGGGCGTTTACCAATCTATAACTTATAAGTAATTGCTTTGTTAGATTGAAAGCGCATATCTCTCAGTGTCGTATCAAGGTCCCCAGCATGAGCGTTCAATTCATTGGCATGATCGGCCACCGGCTGAGCTCGGAAATCCTCCCCCCGCAAGGCCCGATTTTTGACAAGGGGTTTATCACCCAGCTTGCCCAGGCCCACGAAAACGCCGGGTTCGATCGCATCCTGGTAGGGTACTGGTCGGATCAGCCCGACGGATTCCTGGTCACCGCCCTGGCGGGCCAGGCCACCTCGCGCATTCATTTCCTGCTGGCGCACCGGCCCGGCTTTGTCTCGCCGACCCTGGCCGCGCGCAAGCTGGCCACCCTTGAACACTTGCTCGATGGCCGCCTGGCAGTGCATGTGATCAGCGGCGGCAACGACAGCGAACAGCGCAAGGATGGCGATTACCTGGACCACGACCAGCGCTATGCCCGCACTGACGAATTCCTCGAGCTGGTGCGCAAGGTGTGGACCGCCGAGGCGCCGTTCGATCACCATGGTGTGCACTATCAGGCGCAGCAGGCGTTCTCGGCGATCAAGCCGCTGCAGCAGCCCCACCTGCCGATCTACTTTGGCGGCTCGTCCCCGGCCGCACTGGAAGTGGCCGGCAAGCATGCCGATGTGTTCGCCCTGTGGGGCGAGTCGCTGGCGCAGACCGCCGAGACCATCGCCGCCGTGCGCGCCCAGGCCGCGCGCCATGGGCGCGAGGTGCAGTTCAGCGTATCGTTCCGGCCGATCATCGCCGCCACCGAAGAGGCCGCCTGGGCCAAGGCCGAGACCATCCTCGGCCAGGCCCGCGAGCGCATCGAGCGGGCCGGCCCGGTCATCGCCAACAAGCCCCAGAGCGTGGGCGCGCAACGCCTGCTCGACACCGTGGCCAAGGGCGAGCGGGTCGATGCCCGGCTGTGGACTGGCATCGCCGCACTGGTGGGCGGGGGGCACAACTCCACGGCGTTGGTCGGTACCCCCGAGCAGGTGGCCGATGCCTTGCTGGCCTATTACGACCTGGGTGTCACCCGCTTCCTGATTCGCGGTTTCGACCCGCTGGCGGACGCCGAGGATTACGGCCGCGAATTGATCCCACTGACCCGTGCCAAGGTTGCCGCGCGCAACGCCTGACCCTCTTGCAATCGAATCAACCACGAGACCGCACGCGCGGATCGGCCTGCCATGCCCCAAGGGCACCTGGAGACGAACGTGCGATACCTCAAGCAACTGGCCGCCGGTGTGCTGGCCACCTCCCTGAGCCTGGCCGCCACTGCACAGACCCTGGTGGTCGGTGACCAGAGTTACAACGCCCGCGCCGTGATGGAGGCGGCCGGCGTGCTCGACGATCTGCCCTATACCCTGGAGTGGAAGCAGTTCACCGCCGGCTCTCCGGTGGCCGAGGCGCTGAATGTCGGCAGCCTCGATATCGGCCTGCTGGGCGATGCGCCGCCGCTGTTCCTCGGCGCGTTGGGCGCGCCGATCAAAGTCATCGCGGTCAGCCGGCAGAACCTTGAAGGCGTGGCCATCCTGGCGCGCAAGGACTCGAACATCCACAGCCTGCAGGACCTGCGTGGCAAGCGCGCGGCCATCTGGAAGGGCTCGTGGAGCCAGCAACTGCTGTTCAGCGCCCTGGACCAGGCCGGCGTACCCCGCGATGCGCTGGAACTGCGTTACCTCAGTGCGCTGGACGCCTCCCATGCGCTGGACGGCGGCGCGGTGGATGTGATCGCCACCTGGGAGCCCTATGTCACCCAACAGGAGCGCCAGGGCGCGCGGGTGCTGGCGACCGCCGAAGGGGTCATCCCGGCGCAGAGTTTCGTGGTGGCCAACAGCAAGGCAGTGGAGGCCAAGCGCGCGCAGATCAGCGACTTTCTGCAGCGCCTGAAGCAGGCCCGCGACTGGGCCCTGAGCAACCCCGCCAACACCGAGGCCTACGCCGACGACTGGGCCAAGCGCACCCGCGCCGACCGTGACATCGCCCGCCTGTGGTTCGCCCGCGCGCGCACCGACCTGGCACCACTCAACCCGCAAGTGATCGTCGATGCGCAGAAGACCGTGGACTTCTTTGCCGGGCTTGGCCTGATCAAGAGCTACCCGGCAGCGGACTTGTTCGACACCTCGTTTGCCGCCGCGCTGCGCCAGCCGGCCACTGCGCAGGCTGTGCCATGAGCGCGGTTGGCTTGAGGATCGGTGATGTTCGCGAGGTGATCGCCGGTGGCCTGTTCCTGTCATTTGCGGTGACTGGCCTGGTGCTGGCCAGCGACTACCCGCTGGGTACGGCCATGCGCATGGGCGCGGGCTACTTCCCCATGCTGGTCGCCGCTGCGCTGGGTGGGTTGGGCGTGGCCCTGCTGTTGCGTGGCCTGACCTTGCAGGCGCTGCCTGGCGAAAGCGAGCGCTTGCTCCAGTGGCGGCCGAGCCTGCTGATCGGCGGCAGCATGCTGGTGTTCGCCTGGTTGCTGCCGACCCTGGGGCTGGCCCTGGCCACGCTGTTGATGACCGTGCTCAGCGGCCTGGCGCGCCAGCGTGCGCGGCTTTCGGAGCTGGCGCTGCTGGGCGGGGCACTGGGGCTGTTCAGCGTCGTGGTATTTGCCTACGGGCTTGGCCTGAACCTGCCACTGCTGCCAGCCTGAGGTGCGATCGTCATGGAACTGCTCAACCACCTCGGCCTGGGACTGGAGGCCGCCTTCACCCTCAACAACCTGCTCTACTGCCTGGTCGGTGTGACCCTCGGGACCTTGGTCGGCGTGCTGCCCGGCCTGGGGCCGGTGGCGACCATCGCCATGTTGCTGCCGATCACCTACGGGCTGACCCCGTCGGCGGCGCTGATCATGCTCTCGGGCATCTACTACGGCGCCCAGTACGGTGGCTCGACCACGGCGATCCTGGTCAACCTGCCGGGTGAGGCATCGTCGGTGGTGACCTGCCTGGATGGCCATGCCATGGCGCGTCAGGGCAGGGCAGGGGCGGCCCTGGCGATTGCCGCCATCGGCTCGTTCGTCGCCGGCACCCTGGCAATCCTGCTGCTGGCGGCGGCGGCCACACCGCTGGCGGCGGTGGCCTTGAAGTTCGGCCCGGCCGAATACTTTTCATTGATGCTGCTCGGCTTGGTGGCGGCCATCGTCCTGGCCCAGGGTGACGTGCTCAAGGCAGTGGCCATGACCGTGCTGGGCCTGCTGCTGGGCCTGGTCGGCAGTGACGTCAACTCGGGCGTGGAGCGTTTCACCTTCGGCTTGCCGCAGTTGTCCGATGGCATCAGTTTCGTGGTGATTTCCATGGGCCTGTTCGGCATTGCCGAAATCATCGCCAACCTGGAGCGCGAGCAACGTGGCAGCGTGCCGCTCGCGCCGGTGGGGCGGCTGATGCCCAGCGGTGACGACCTGCGCCGGTCGTGGAAGCCGATCCTGCGCGGCGGCGGTTTGGGGGCGCTACTCGGCATCCTGCCGGGCGGTGGCGCCATGCTTGGCTCGTTTGCCGCCTACCTGGTAGAAAAACGCCTGGCCAAGGACCCGTCACGCTTCGGCCAGGGCGCCATCGAAGGCGTCGCCGCCCCGGAAGCGGCCAACAATGCCGGGGCGCAGACGTCGTTCATTCCCATGCTGGTCATGGGCCTGCCGTCCAACGCAGTGATGGCCTTGATGGCCGGGGCGATGATGATCCACGGCATCGTCCCGGGCCCGCAGGTGATCGACGAACGCCCGGAGCTGTTCTGGGGGCTGGTGGTGAGCATGTGGCTGGGCAATCTGCTGTTGCTGGTGCTCAACCTGCCGCTGGTGGGGCTTTGGGTGCGGCTGCTCAAGGTGCCGTACCGGCTGTTGTACCCGGCCATCCTGCTGTTCTGCTGCCTGGGCGTGTACAGCCTCGCCAACAGCCTGTTCGACGTCGTGCTGTGCATGCTCTTCGGCCTGCTCGGCTACCTGTTCATCAAGCTACGCTGCGAGCCGGCGCCGCTGTTGCTGGGCTACATCCTCGGGCCGCTGCTGGAAGAAAACCTGCGCCGGGCGATGTTGCTGTCGCGTGGTGATCCGAGCGTGTTCTTCACCCGCCCCTTGAGCCTGAGCCTGCTGATCGTCACGGCGCTGTTGGTGCTGCTGCTGGTTTCGCCACGGCTGCGGGCCACGCGCAAGGTGGCGTTCAACGAAACCTGAAATCCATTTTCCCATCGTCCTTAGCCCGCGAGCCCACCATGAACACCCTACTCACCCTGAAAAAACTGTTCGTCGCTACCCTGGCACTTGGTGCCGTGACCCTGGCCCAGGCCGACACTTGGCCCAGTCGGCCCTTGACCCTGATCGTGCCGTTCCCGCCCGGTGGCGCCGCCGATACGGTCGGCCGTTATTACGCCGAACAACTGTCGACTTCGCTTGGCCAGCCAGTGGTGATCGACAACAGGCCTGGCGCCGGCACCGCGCTGGCCGCCGAAGCCGCCGCCAAGGCCAAACCAGACGGCTACACGCTATCGTTGGCTACCGCTGGCCAACTGGCGATCCTGCCCAACCTGCAGGACAACCTGCGCTACGACCCGCTCACCAGCTTCACCCCGGTGGCAATACTGGCCTCGGTTCCCAACGTGGTGGCAGTGGGCAGCCAGGCCAAGGCCGATACCTTGCAGACCCTGATCGATCAGGCCAAGGCGCGCCCGGGCGCACTGAGCTATTCCTCGTGCGGCAACGGCACCTTGTGCCATCTGTCTGGCGAACTGCTGAAGAACCTGGCCGGGATCGACCTGCTGCACGTGCCCTACAAAGGCAGCGCGCCGGCGGTGACCGGGCTGCTCGGCGGCGAGGTGGACGTGGCGGTCGATACCCTCACCGTGCTCGCCCCGCAGATCCAGGCCGGCAAGCTCAAGGGCCTGGTACTGACCAGCGCCGCGCGTTCGCCGTTGCTGCCCGACGTGCCCAGCGCCAGCGAAGTCGGCCTGCCGGGATTTGTCGCTTCCGGCTGGTTCGGCGTAGTGCTGCCCAAAGGGGCGGATCCGGCCCTGGTCGAGCGCCTGAGCCGCGAGATCGAGCAGATCGCCAGCAAGCCGCAAACCACCGAGCGCTTCGGCCAACAAGGCATCAGCGTCGAACACAGCACCCCGGCAAGCTTTGCCCAGGTGATTGCTGCCGACAAAGCCCGCTGGGGCGAGGTGATCCGCACCGCCCAGGTCCACATCGAGTAAGCGCAAGGAGCGCCCCTATGAGCAAACGACAGATCAAACTCGGCGCCCTGACCATGGGCTGCGGCGGCCCGGGCCGGCACAACCTGTGGCTCGACCCCGAGCTGCCAGCCGACGCCAGCGTCAACATCGAGTGGTACATCGACATCGCCCGCCAGGCGGAGGCGGCACTGTTCGACCTGATGTTCATCGTCGACAGCCAATTCATCACCCCCGGTTCGCCGTCGCACTACCTCAACCGCCTGGAGCCGCTGACCCTGCTCTCGGCACTGGCAGTCAGCACCCGCCATATCGGCCTGGTCGGTACCCTCACCACTTCGTACAACGCCCCCTACAACGTTGCCCGTCGGCTCGCTTCGCTGGACCTGATCAGCAAGGGCCGCGCCGGCTGGAACGTGGTCACCAGCGGCGACGCCGGCACCGCCGGCAACTACGGGCTCGACGAGCACTACGACTACGATACCCGCTACGCCCGCGCCCAGGAGCATGTGCAGGTGGTGCAGGGCCTGTGGCATTCCTATGAAGACGACGCCTTCCCCCGCGAGCGTGCCAGCGGCCGTTTCCTCGACCCCGGTAAGCTGCATGCGCTGGAGCACAAGGGCGAGCACTTCTCCGTGGTCGGCCCGCTGAACATCCAGCGCTCGCCCCAGGGCCAGCCGGTGATTTTCCAGGCCGGCGATTCCGAGCAGGGCCGCGACCTCGGTGCAGCCACTGCTGACGTGGTGTTCACCCACGCCGCCAGCATCGAGCAGGGCCAGGCGTTCTACCGCGATATCAAGGCCCGTGCGGCGCGCCTGGGGCGGGACCCGGAGCAACTGCTGGTGTTGCCGGGGGCGGAAATCTATGTGGGCGATACGGATGAGCACGCCCGTGAGATCGAACGCCACTACCATCAGGCCGACCACAGCTTCGAGCTGGCGCTCAAGGAGTTCGGGCGCAATTTTGGCTGGCATGATTTCAGCCAGTACGACCTCGATGCCCCATTCCCGCAGCAGAGCCTGGAGTACGCCCGCAGCAGCTTCTTCACCAACGCCAAGCGCATCGCCGACCAGGCCCGGGACAAGGGCTTCAGCCTGCGCCAGGCGGTGGAGTTCGGCCGCCAGTTGCGCCCCGGCGCTTTCGTTGGCTCGGCGCAGACGGTGGCGGCGAAGATGGCCGAGTGGTTCGAGGCGCGAGCGCTGGATGGCTTCAACATCTATATCGGGCATCCGGGGCAGTTTCGACGGTTTACCGATGAGGTGGTGCCGTTGTTGCAAGCGCGTGGGGTGTATCGCACAGCGTATGAAGGCAGCACCTTGCGCGAGAGCCTGGGGCTTTCGATTCCGCGGTTCAGCCGCTGATACGCCAGCAGTTGCCGGGCGGTCCTGCGTGCAGCAAATCTGAAATCTGGCGCGGTCACTGTGGGAGCGGGTTTACCCGCGAACACCGGCGTAGCCGGTGCCACGCACCGCGTTGCCAGCTTCGCGGCTAAAGCCGCTCCCACAGGGGGCGCGGCTCGCTCAAAACCACACTTTCCTGTGCGTCACCCCCACAGATTTCAGAAGTTGTAGGTCACCCGCCCAAAGTAATACCCCCCGGTAAACCCATACGGCGAATACACCCCATACCCCTTGACCATGGTCTTGCTACTTGGCGCCTGGCGTTCGGGATACACGTCGAACAGGTTGCGTGCACCGATCGCCAGCTCCAGGTCCTTGGTCAGTTGGTAACCCAGGTCCAGGTCGGTGATCCAACGGGCCTTGTACTCGCGGTCCAGCGAACGGTCGTTGGCGGCGTTGACTTCACGCCACGAGCCATAGCGGGTCAGCCCCAGGTTGACCCGGTAGCGGTCCAGCCGCCAGTTGGCGCCAAGGATCAGCTTGGTGTGCGGCTGCACCTCGGTCAGCAGGTTGCGCGCCTGGCGGTCCATCAAGGTGTACGAGGTACCGAGGATGTTCACGTTCTCTTTGTAATCGAGGATCTCGGTGTCGTTCCAGTTGAACGCCGCCGTCCACTTCAGCGTGCCAGCGCTGCCCAGATCGTGGTCATAGCTGCCCACCAGGTCCAGGCCCTTGGTGCGGGTGTCGGCGCCGTTGGTGAAGTATTGCCCACCGGAGGTCGAGTCGATGCCATTGGCCAACAGCGCCTGGGTGACCTCAGGGCCGAGCAGGGTGCCGGTGAGGGTGATGCGGTCGCGCACGTTGATCAGGTAAGCGTCGGCGGTGAAGGCCAGGCGCTCGGTGGGTTGCCAGGTCAGGCCGAGGCTGTAGTTGGTCGACCTCTCCGGCTTCAGCGCCTCGGCGCCCAGGGCCTGGGCGGCGGCCGAATCCACCGGCAGCACGCCGTAGTTGATCGACTGGTACACGCCGTTGACCACGCCATAGGTGGTGGAGCGGGCGCTGAACAGGCTGTTGGCCAGCGACGGCGCGCGGAAGCCGTTGCTCACTGTGGCCCGCAGGGCCAACTCAGGGGTGAACTCGTAGCGTGTGGTCAGCTTGCCGCTGCGGGTGGCGCCGATACCACGGTCGTAGTGCTCGTAGCGCACGGCTGCGCCCCAGTACCACTGTGGCAGCGGGTTGAAACCGACATCCACGTAGCCGGCATAGCTGTTGCGGCTGGCGCTGGTGGCCTCGGCGGGGGAGATGCCGTTGGTCACCTGGGCGCCGGAGGACGCGCAGTTGCCCGGTGCCGCGCAGTAGCCGCCGTCGGCCCAACTGGCGTCGTCACCGGCCTGGACCTGATAGGTGTCGCGACGCTGTTCCAGGCCCCAGGCGAAGTCCAGCGGCTTGGCCAGGCCCACCTCGAAGCTGCGCCGCAGGTCGAGGTTGCTGGTGAGCTGCGAACTGACCCAGGTGCCGGACTCGAAGTGGTTGGGGGTGGCTTCGCCCAGCGACGGGTTCTGGTTGTTCCAGGTGCCCTGTTCGGCCTGGTTGCGCCCGTAGGTGCTGGACAGGTCCCAGTCCCATTGGCCGGCCAGGCCCTTGGCGCCGAACGCCGCCTGGTAGTCGTATTCCTCGATGTACCAGGTGGGGGTGTAGCCGGAAGGCCGCCCGTTGGGCCCGGTGGTGATGGTGTTGACGATGGTCGGCAGGCGGAAGTTCTGGCCCTGTTCGGCCTTGCGGTAGGACCAGGTGCTGAACGAATACAGGGTCAGGTCATCGTCCAGCGGCAGCTCGGCGTTGTAGCCGAGGGTCAGCAGGTTGATCTTCGGTGTGCCGTAGCCGCCATAGGTGACCTTGCCTGCGCGGTCCAGCGCCTCGGCCTGGGTATAGCCGTTGGCGCTGGCCTTGTTGTCATCGTTCTGGCTGCGCGCATCCAGCGCAAGCTGCACGACACCGTCGCTGCCGATTTCGAAGCCTTTGTTCAGGCTCTGCTGCACGGTCTGCTTCTTGCCGTCGTAGCCCTGGCCGGCCGTGGTCACGGCGGTGCCGCGGGTGTCGGCCTTGAGGATCACGTTGATCACCCCGGCGATGGCGTCGGAGCCGTACTGGGCGGCGGCGCCGTCGCGCAGCACCTCGACATGGTCGATGGCGCTGATCGGGATCAGATCGAGGTCGCTGGGGGCAGCACCGGCGTTGATGCCGCTGATGTTCAGGGTGGCGCTGGTGTGGCGGCGCTTGCCGTTGACCAGCACCAGCACCTGCGCGGCATTGAGCCCGCGCAGGTTGGGCGCGCGGGCCATGCCGCTGGCGTCCCAGCCGGTCTTTTCCGGCAGGGTCAGCGAAGGCACGCTGGCGCTCAGCGCCTCCATCAGGCCGGGCTTGCCGGTTTCTTGCAGCTGTTTGGCGCTGATCACATCGATCGGCACCGGGCTTGAGGTCACGGTACGTTTTTCGCTGCCACGGTTGCCGGTCACGATCACCGTGCCCAGGGCTTGTGCAGCAGATTCCTCGGCGCTGGCCGGGGCGCTGGGCAGCCCTGCGGCCAGGGCCACGGTCAACAGCGGGGCAGTGGTAAAGACTTGCTTCATGCACGCAGTTCCTTGTCTGGCGGTGTGGCGCGCTCAGGGCGCCTTGGCCGCGATCGCGTCGATTTCCACCAGGGCGCCGGGCAGCGGCAGGGCCACTACCTGGAGCGCGGTGCGGGTGGGGGTGCGGGGTTGTTCGGCGGTGGCGAAGAACTCGGTGTAGGCGGCCTGCAACCCGGCGAAGTCGAGGGCGCCGCCGTTGGCCGGGTCGCCCACCAGGAACACCCGCAACTGGACGATGTCGCCCAGGTCCAGGCCCTGGCTTTGCAAGGTTGTGCGCAGTTTCTTGAACACCGAGCGGGCCTGGGTTTCGGTATTGCCCAGCGCGGCGATGCTGCCCTTGGGCGCCTTGGCGTCGGCAACGTCCGGCAGGGTGCCGCTGACGAAGGTCAGCTGGGCGCCGGCCGGCACCGTCACCAGTTGCGAGATGGGGAAGTTCGAACCGGGCGGGGCAACCCGCTGGATGCTGTCGGCCTGGGCGTTGAGGGTGAGCGACATGAGGACTCCGGCAAGCAGAAGAAGGCGAGGCATGGGTTGGTTTCCCTGGTTATCAGGCGGCGGCGCCGCGGGTGGTCTGGCTGGCATGGCGGGCAATCAGGCCGACCACCCGGCGCGCGGATTCGGCGGCGCTGTTCTGCCAGATGCCCACGCCGCCATGGGCCAGGGCGTCGCTGGCCAACCAGGTGCGGCCCTGGGGCTGGTTGAGAAGGTCGTAGCCGGGTTGGGCGACTTCGTCGTGGACGATCCACGGCGCTTCGCTGAAAGGGATCTTCGACCAGTTCACCACCACCGGCCGGCCCAGCTTGTGGCTGTGGCCCGGGTGCAGCGACTCCACGGCCTGGCGCGACGAAGCGATCTGCGCCTGCAGCGATTTGCCCGCGAACTGCTGGGCCACGGCGCCGGTGTTGTAGGTGGCCACCAGCACCCCTTCGGCGCTGTTCAGGCGGTCGCTGGGGTACCACAGGGTGCGGGCCTCGTGGTTGATGTAGCTGAGGCCACCGTAGATCTGGAAGTCGGTCTCCCAGAAGCGCGGCGACTGCCAGGCCACTTTGTTGGCCTTGTCGCCCTCGGCGCTGCCGATGGCTTGCTTGAACGCCGGGCTGAAGTTGGTCGGCAGCTTGGCCAGCAGTGGCAGGGGCAGGGTGACGATGGCGTAGTCGGCGTGTTCGACGTGTTGCTGGCCGCTCTTGCGGTCGCGCCACACGACTTTGCTGACGCTGTCGCTGGTCTCCACGCCCAGCACCTCGGCGCCCAGGCGCACGCTGTCCTTGACCTGGCGGTAGAACGCCTTGGGGATCTGGTCCATGCCGCCCACCGGCTGGAACATGGTCGAGGAGAATTCGGGGATCTCGTCGAACACCAGCGGCAGCAGCAGGTTGCTGTCGAGCAGTTGGTCCAGTGGCACCGGCTGGCGCTGTACCGGCGTCTGGTCGCCGGCACCGGCGAAGCGGGTGTAGCCGGCGCGCACCGAGCCGCGGTATTGCTGCTGGCTGTCGAGGTCGCCGTACACCTTGAGGAAATCCAGCAACGCCTTGCGCTGCCCGCCGTTGAGTTCAGCGTCCAGGCTGTTGCGGTTGACGCTTCTGGCCAATAGCTCGCTGAAGTGCCCGCGGGTGTCGTTGACTGCCTGGCGCAGCAGCAGCGGCGGGCGGGCCAGGTCAGGCTGGGCAAGGGCGTTGCGGCTGCTGTTGACCAGTACCTGCAGCTCCACGCCCAGTTCGCGGCAGTAGCCGAGGATGGTCAGGTGGTGGCTGGGCAGGCGTGCGGCGCCGGCGTTGAAGAACTGGCCCTGGTCGAACTCGACGGTCTGCGTGCTGCCGTCGTTGTGCTCGATGCGGTCGCCCTGGCGCAGGGTCCACACCCGCCCGCCGACCCGTTCGCGGGCCTCGAGCACGGTGACGGAAAAGCCGGCCTTGCGCAGCTCATAGGCCGATACCAGGCCGGAAATACCGGCGCCGACAATCACCACGCGCTTGCCGTTGCCGCCATTGGCGGCCAGTTTCAAGGGTTCGAAGGTGGCGGCCAGGGCGTTCTGCCCCAGCGCGCCCAGCGCCGCCGAATAGCCGCCGATGGCGGCGAGACGGGTGATCAGGTCTCTACGGGACAATCCCATGTTGCGGTCTCCGTTCGGTGTCTAAGCGAAGGTGCGCAACAGGGCGGACGTACCCCGGCAGGGGCCCGACGACGGTTGGCGCACATCCATTTGCCTCCGCCAGGTCGGGGTCGGTTTACAGAACTTAATGGTCTTTATGAGGGTTGTGAAAGGCTTTTTGGTTCTAAGTTAATTATGTAATTTGATGATTATGTGTATTTGATTAAATGCGTAATTTGTATTTTGTTGAGTGCTGTTCATTCAATCGGTGACAACATGAAAAGGCCTCTTCGCGGGGCAAGCCCGCTCCCACAGGGAAAGCGCACAGTCTTGAGCGTGCGCTGACCCTGTGGGAGCCCACACCACGCCCCCCCCCTCCCCCACCCCCCTCCCCCCCCCTCCCCCCCCCCCCCCCCCCCGCGAAGAGGCCTTTGTCGTGCTGAGGAACTAAGCCGAGCGCTGGCTGTGCTCACCTTCGCGCAGCGCCACCAGCGCCTTGATTCGCGGTATCAACGCCTGCCCATACTCCACCGCATCACGCAGCTGGTCGAAACCACGGAACAGGAAGGTGCTCACCCCCAGCTCGTAGTACGCCAGCGCCGCCTCGGCCACCTGCTCGGGCGTGCCCACCAGCGAGGTGGAGTTGCCCGCGCCGCCGCCCAGCACGGCGATCTCGGTCCACAGCCGGGTGTCATGCACCTTGCGCTGGCCGGCCAACTGCACCAGGCGCTCCGAGCCGACGTTGCTCTTGCCGAAGTTCTTCTCGCGGCGGTTGCCCTGGCGGATACCGATGCGCTCCTTGGCGTCGGCCAGAATGCGCTCGGCGCGGGCCCAGGCCTCGGCCTCGGTGGCCCCCAGGATCGGCCGCAGCGACAGGCTGAAGCGGATGTGCTTTTCCCGCCCGTAGCGGGCCGCAGCCTTGCGCACCTGGGCAATGCGCTCGCGCACCTGTTCCAGCGGCTCGCCCCACATCATGTACACGTCGGCATGTTTGGCCGCGACCTCCACCGCTGCGTCCGAGGCGCCGGAGAAGTAGATCGGCAACTTGGCCACCGGCTTGACCAGGGTCAGGTTGTCTTGCACCCGGTAATGCGCGCCCTGATGGTCGAACGGCTCGGCCTGGGTCCAGGTGTTGCGCAGCACTTGCAGGTATTCGTCGGTGCGGGCATAGCGCGCGTCCTTGTCGAGGAAGTCGCCGTCGCGCTGCAAGTCGCCGCTGTCACCGCCGGTGATCACGTTGATCGACGCGCGGCCGCGGCTGAGCTGGTCGAGGGTGGCGAACTGGCGGGCGGCGAAGGTCGGCGCCTGGAAGCCCGGGCGGTGGGCCACCAGCAGGCCGATGCGCTCGGTGAGTGCGGCGACGTAGCTGGCCAGGATCATCGAGTCCGGCGCGCTGGTGTTGACCGCCAGCAGCGCCTTGTCGAAACCGCCGTATTCCTGGGCCTGGGCGAAGGCCTTGATGAAGTCGAGATCGACCAGCGGGCCGCGCGGCGCCTGGGATTCGCTGGCTTCCTGGGGGCCGATCAGGCCGATGAATTCGAGGCTCATGAAACGCAACTCCTTGTCGTTGTGAGGGGCTCAGGCGACCGCGTCATGGCTGCGGCGCAGGGTGTTGCGGTTGGTCGGCACTGCCAGGCCAAAGTTGTCGCGCAGGGTGCTGCCGGGATATTCGCTGCGCACCAGCCCACGGGCCTGCAGCAACGGCACCACCAGCTCGGTGAAGTACTGCAGGCCATCCGGCAGCAGTTGGTTGAAGATGAAACCGTCGGCGGCGCCATTTTCGAACCAGTCCTGCAGCGCGTTGGCCACCTGCTCGGGGGTGCCGGTGAAGTCACGCCGCGGGCGTGAGAAGCGCAGCGCCAGTTCGCGCAGGGTCAGGCCTTCGTCGCGGGCAAGTCGCTTGAGCTGGTCGGCAGTGCCCTTGTGGCTGTTGTCGCCCAGGGTGCCGAGGTCGGGGAAGGGCGCGTCCAGCGGGTGTTGGCTGAAGTCGTAGTCGTTGAACGGCCGGCCCAGGGCGACCAGGGCATCCTCGATGCTCACCAGGTCCAGCGCCTGCTGGTAGCGGCGTTCCACCTCGTCCTCATCACGCCCGACGATGGGGCGGATGCCCGGCAGGATGAACAGCTGGTCGGGATCGCGCCCGTGATCTGCGGCGCGTTGCTTGAGGTCCTGGTAATAGGCGCGGGCATCGCTGAACGACTCGGGGCTGACAAAGATCGCATCGGCGTTCTGCGCGGCGAAGTTGCGCCCGTCCTCGGACACCCCGGCCTGGAAGATCAGTGGCTGGCCCTGGGCTGAGCGCTGGATGTTCAGCGGCCCCTTGACCTTGAAGAACTCGCCCTGGTGGCCGAGGGTGTGCAGCTTGCCCGGGTCGAAGAATTCACCGCTGCGCTTGTTGCGGCTGAAGGCGTCGTCCTCCCATGAATCCCACAGGCCCTTGACCACCTCGACGTGCTCGCGTGCGATGCGGTAGCGCAC
This sequence comes from Pseudomonas sp. GZD-209, assembly GCF_049310485.1. Classification (NCBI taxonomy): domain Bacteria; kingdom Pseudomonadati; phylum Pseudomonadota; class Gammaproteobacteria; order Pseudomonadales; family Pseudomonadaceae; genus Pseudomonas; species Pseudomonas sp. GZD-209. Next base: position 654 of record NZ_JBMOWQ010000143.1, on the reverse strand, counting down.
CGCGTGGGGTGGGTGTTCGGCCTTGCCAAAGTTGTCGGCGGTGCCCGACAGCCACGAGGTGACCACGTTCCAGCCGGCGCGCCCGCCACTGATCAGGTCCAGTGAGGCGAACTGGCGCGCCACCTGGAACGGCTCGGTGTAGCTGACCGTGACCGTGGCCACCAGGCCGATGTGGGTAGTGACCGCAGCCAGGGCCGAGAGGATGGTCAGCGGCTCGAAGCGGTTGAGGTAGTGGGGGCTGGAGTGGGCGTGGATATGCAGGCTGTCGGCGATGAAGGCGAAGTCGAACTTGGCTGCTTCGGCGAGTTGTGCCTGCTGTTTGTAGAAACCGAAGTTGACGCTGGCATCGGCCAGCGCCTCGGGGTGGCGCCATTCGCCCCAGCCGTGGCCGACGCCGTGGATCATCGCGCCGAGTCTGATTTGTCGCTTGCTCATGGGGGTACCTGTGCAGTGGGGAGTGGAAGGCTCCTCCGCCAGGTATGGGGTCGGGCTTGTAGGCCCAACTTAGCGTGGGGGCAGGGCGTTGTGAAAGGCTTTGTGGTTCTAAGCTAATTATGCAAATAACTGATAAGTGATGTTTTATATTATGTGTTATGTATGAGTTGTGGCTTGGCGTGGGGGGGGGGGGGGGGGGGGGGGGGGGCTGGCGTGGGG
>NZ_JBMOWQ010000142.1:0-28291 GCF_049310485.1 Pseudomonas sp. GZD-209 | reverse complement strand
TTTTTTTTGTTGTGTTGGGGTGGTGTTGCGTTTTTCCCCCCCCCCCCCCCCCCCCCCCCCCCCCCCCCCCCCCCCCCCCCCCGCTCCCACAGTAATTTCCTGCCGGCCCGGCTCACCTACACCGCCACCGGCAACACACTGCGCGAATGCCCCGGTATTGCTGCAATCAACTCCCGGGTATAGGCACTGGCCGGCCGGCTCAGCACCTCCAGCGCCGGCCCTTGTTCCACCACCTGCCCGCGCCGCAGCACCAGCACCTGGTCGGCCATGCTGGCCACCACCGCCAGGTCATGGGACACCAGCACATAGGCGATCCCAAGCGTGCGCTGCAGCTCATCGAGCAGCGCCAGGATCTGCGCTTGCACCGACACATCCAGCGCGCTCACCGGCTCGTCGAGCAGCAACACCTCTGGCTCCAGTGCCAGCGCCCGGGCAATCGCTACCCGCTGGCGCTGGCCACCGGACAACTCCTTGGGCAGGCGGTCGAGAAAATGCACCGGCAACTGTACCCGGCCGATCAGCTCGCGGGCCTTTTGCTCCAGCGCCTCACCCTTGAGCAGACCGAACGCCACCAGCGGTTCGACGATGCTGTCGAACACCGTGAAGCGTGGGTCGAGGGCGGCGAAGGGGTTCTGCTGCACCAGTTGGATACGCCGGCGCAGGGGCCTGAACTGTCGCCAGCTGTGTGCAGTGACGTCTTGGCCTGCGAACTCGACGCTGCCGGCACTGGGCTTTTCCAGCCCCAATGCGATGCGCAGCGCGGTGCTCTTGCCCGAGCCGGATTCGCCGACGATGGCCAGGGTCTGCCCGGCCTTCACCTCCAGGCTCAGGTCGTGCAGGGCGGTGAACGGGGCGTCCTTGCCCGGCAGTGCAAAGCGCTTGGCGACATTGCTCAGGCGCAGCAGCGGCGCCTGGCCGTGGCTTGCGTCTGGCCGCTGGCGCGGCACGAAGGCGGGGGCGGCGGCGAGCAGGTCGCGGGTGTAGGGATGCGCGGTACCCCACAGCACCTGGCGGGGCGAGGCATGCTCCACCAGCCTTCCTTGTTTCATCACCAGCAGGCGGTCGGCGCGGTCGCAGGCCATGCCTAAGTCGTGGGTGATGATCAGCAGCGAGATGCCGCGCTCGGCCACCAGTCGTTGCAGGTGGTCGAGGATGCGCCGCTGCACCGTCACGTCCAGCGCGCTGGTGGGTTCGTCGGCGATGATCAGGCGCGGCTCGCCGGCCAGGGCGATGGCGATCAGCACCCGCTGGCGCATGCCGCCGGACAGCTCGTGGGGGTATTGGCGGGCGCGCAAGGCCGGGTCGTCCAGGCCGACCTGGGCCAACAGGTCCTGCACATCGGCGTCCAGCCCGGGATAGCGCCGCACACCTCGGGCCAGCAGCAGCGCTTCGCCGATCTGCCGGCCGATGCGCTGGGTGGGATTGAGGCTGACCATCGGGTCCTGCGGCACCAGGCCGACGGTGCGCCCACGCAACTGGCGCCGGGCCCGCTCGCCGGCCTGGGCCACATCGACCCCGGCGACCCGCAACTGGCCCTGGTCGATCCGGGCATTGCCCGGCAGCAGGCCGAGCAGGGCGTTGGCCAGGGTCGACTTGCCCGAGCCGGACTCACCGACGATAGCCAGGGTCTCGCCCTGCTTCAGGCTGAACGACAGCCCTTGCACGGCCTGAGTCCGTTGCCCGGCAAAACGGTAGCTGACACTGAGCTCGCTGACTTCGATCAACGCGGGCTGGCTCATCGGGCATGCTCCTCGACGCTGCGCGCCAGGTGGTTGAGGCTGAACACCACGGCCACCACGAACAGCCCCGGTAACAGGGACACCCACGGGGCGGTGATGAGGAAATGGCGGCCGTTGGCGATCAGCGTGCCCCATTCCGCCGCCGGTGGCGCGGCGCCGAAGCCGAGGAAGCTCAGGCCAGCGGTGGCGAGGATGGCCGCGCCGAAGTCGAGGGTGGCGAGCACCGCCACCGGGCCCCAGGCGTTGGGCAGCACATGACGCAGCAGCGTGCGCGCCCAGCTGGCGCCGCCCAGGCGTGCGGCCTCGACATAGGGCAGGGTCTTGATGCGCAGCACCTCGGCGCGGGTGGTACGGGCAAAGCCGGGGATGATGCCCACGCCTACGGCGATGGCTACCGGCACGGTGCCAAAGCCGATCGCGGTGACGATGGCCAGGGCCAGCAGCAGGCCGGGCAGGGCCAGCAACACGTCGATCAGGCGCATCAGCGCAGCGTCCAGGCGCCCGCCAGCGAAGCCGGCCAGCACGCCCAGGCCCAGGCCGCCGGCCAGGGCGATGGCCACCGCCAGCAGCGCGGCCTGCACGCTCAAGCGCGCGCCGTACACCACCCGGGTATAGAGGTCGCGGCCCAGCTCGTCGGTGCCGAACCAATGCACAAGGCTCGGCGCGCTGAGCTTGTCGGCGGGGGAGGTGGCGTAGGGGTCGAAGTTGCTCAGCAGTTGCGGGGCCAGGGCGGCCAGCAGGGCGAACAGCACCACCAGCAGAGCCAGGCTGAAACCGGGGCGGCGCAGCAAGGGGACCAGACCCTCATGCAGACGCTGCCAGCGGCTGCGGCGTTTCCACTCCAGTGGAGCCGTTGCAGGCACTGAAGGATAGAGGCGAGTATCGGTGGTCATGTCAGCTCACCTTGGCGGTATGGGTGATGCGGGGGTCGAGGTACGGGTAAAGCAGATCGACGATCAGGTTCACCACCACGAAGGCGGCGGCCGACACCGCGACGATGGCCAGCACCACCGGGATGTCCTGGCGCAGCACCGCTTCCTGGGCGAGGCGACCGACGCCGTTGCGCGAGAAGATGGTCTCCACCAGCACCGCGCCGGACACCGTGTTGCCCACCTGCAGGCCGACCAGCGTGAGCAGCGGCAGCGCCGCGTTGCGCAGGCCGTGGCGGGCCTGCACCTGGGCGCGGCTCAGGCCCTTGGCAAAGGCGGTGGCGATGTACGGCTCCTGCCACACGCCCTGGAAGCCCCGTTGCAGTACCTGGGCGTACACCGCGGCGCTGGGGATGGCCAAGGTCACCGCCGGCAGCACCAGGCTGGCAAAACCCTGGCTGCCGGTGGCCGGGAACCAGCCCAGGCCGAAGGCGAACACCTGGATCAGCAGCAGGCCCATCCAGAACACCGGCACTGAAAAGCCCAGTGACGGCAGACGGGCGAGCGCGCTCTTGAGCGGGCGCCATTGCAGGTAGGCGGTGAGGTACGCCAGGCCCACGCCGCCCAGCAACGACAGGACGATGGCCAGGCCCGCCAGTGCCAGGGTCTGCGGCAGACGCTCGGCCAGCAGCGCGGTGACCGGCCGGCCCAGCGACAGCGACTGCCCAAGGTCGCCGTGCACGGCGCGCCAGAGCAGGTCGAAGTACTGCTCGAACAAGCCCTTGTCCAGCCCATAGTAGGCGCGGGCCTTGGCCAGGTCGTCGGGCGACAGGCCGTCGGCCTCCATGCCCGAGGCGCTGAGCATGATTGCCAGGGTGTCGCCCGGCAGCAGGTAGAGGATGAAGTAGGTGATGGTATAGGCGCCCCACAACACCAGCAGCGCCTGGCCGATGCGGCCGATCAGGTAGCGTTTCATGGCTGTGCGACCTGGATGTCACTCAAGAAGGCGAAGCCTTCGGCGGTCCAGCGGAAGTCCTTGACCCGTGGTGCGGTGGCGGCCTGCCAGACCCGTTCGTACAGCGGGAAGGCGGCGGCCTCGTCGAGCAGCAGGTCCTGCAACTGGCCATAGGCCTTGGCGCGCTGGGCGTCGGCGGTGGCGGTGATGCCGCTGTCGAACAGCGCCTGGACCTTGGGCAGGGTGTGTGGCTCGTAGCTGTTGGTGGCCAGGGTGGCGCTATTGGCGGCGCGCGGGTCGAGGATGGTCTGCAGGATGATCGGGTCGGCGCGGGTCATGTAGGTGGAGGTCAGGTCGTAGTTGCCCGAGGCGTTGCCGGCCACCCATTCGGCGCGGGTCAGCACGTTGAGTTTGAGGTCGATGCCGACCTTGCGCAGTTGGTCCTGTACCAGCACGTCACCGGCGCTCTCGGCCGGGGTGAGGTTGTAGCGCAGGGTCAGGCGCTGGCCGTTCTTGTGCCGGTAGCCGTCTTCACCCTTGTGCCAGCCGGCGGCTTCGAGCAGTTGCTCGGCGCCCTTGGGGTCGTAGGCGAGTTTGGCGGCTTGCTGTTTGAAGTACGGCGTGGTCACGTCGTAGACCCCGCTCACCACGGGGAACTGGGCGTTGTACACGGTGTGCGCATAGCTGGTGCGGTCGATGGCCTTCTGCAGCGCCAGGCGCACCTGGCGGTCGCCCAGCAGGCGGTCGTTGCGGGTGTTGGGGTAGAGGTTCAGCGCCGGGCCCGGCAGCGAGCGGCTCTGGATGGTCGCGCCCTTGGACTGGAACAGCTTGAGGTCGACCTCGGAGAACGGGTTGCGCGGCCACAGCACATCGGCCTTGCCCTGCAGGAACAGACCGTTGCGCACGCTTTCCTCGGGGATGTAGCTGATCTCGACGGCATCCAGGTGGGCCGCGCCCGGGTTGCGCACGTTGGCCGAGGCCCAGGCGTAGTCGGCGCGCTTGACCAGGCGGGCACCGACTTCCGGGGTGTAGTGCTCGAGCACGAACGGGCCGGTGCCGATGATCTTGCCCAGTGAGCGTTCCTGGGCGGTGAGCTTGTACGAGGCCGGGGCGAGGACTGCCAGGTTGGTGGTGGAGGTGGCCTGCAGGAAGCCTGCGTTGGGTTTTGCCAGCACCAGGCGCACGGTGAAGTCATCGAGCACTTCGGCATGGTCGTAGCCGGCCAGGTAGGTGGCGCCGAAGGTGGCCGGCAGCTGCGTGGCGAAGGCCTTGTTGCTGTCGAAGGCAGTTTTCACGGCGTGGGCGTCGAAGCGCTCGCCGTTGCTGAAGGTGACGTCCTGGCGCAGGTGGAAGGTGTAGCTCAGGGCATCGCTGCCGACCTCCCAGCTTTTCGCCAACCAGGGGATGATGCGGCCGGTGTCCGGGTCCTGGTCGGTCAGCGATTCGGCGACGTTGCGCAGCAGCACGCGGTGCTCGAGCCAGTAGACCTGGAAGGGGTCGACGCTGACCAGGGTGGTGTTGTCGCCCCAGAAGGCGATGTTGAGGGTTTTGCTGGCGACGGTGTTGTCGGCGGGGGAGCAGGCGGACAATGCCAGGGCCAGTGAGCCGATGGCGAACAGGCGGTGCAGTGAGGGCATGGGGTGGTCCTTCAGTGGAGTTTGGGTTGCTTGTGCCGGCCCTTTCGCGGGTAAACCCGCTCCCACAGGTACGGCGCTGCTGGCCAGAGCTGTGAGGTCCCTGTGGGAGCGGGTTTACCCGCGAAGAGGCCGGCGCAGGATCTCAGTCAGTCCTGGTAATCCCGCCCCTCCCGATCCAACTGGCGAATCAGCGCATCCCAATGCCGCTGGATGCCTTCGCCCTGGCCATCGGAAAACCGCTTCGACTGCTCATGCACCTTGGCAATCGCTGCCGGCGAGGCGTGCAGCAGCTGGTCGTTGCCGCCGGCCTGGGCCGCCACCTGGATGTTGCAGGCGCGCTCCAGCCCGTGCAGCTCGCGGAAGGCGTGCTCGACGCTGATGCCACCGGTGAGCAAGCCATGGTTGCGCAGGATGAGGATGTTGCTGTCACCCAGGTTGGCCACCAGCCGCGTCTGCTCATCCAGGTCCAGGGCCACGCCTTCGTAGTCGTGGTAAACGACCCGGCTGTAGTAGGCCAGGCCGTGCTGGGAAATCGGCAACAGGCCGTCGCGCTGGGCGGACACCGCCGCGCCATCGCGGGTGTGGGTGTGCAGCACGGCCTTGAGGTCGGGGCGGGCGCGATGGATGGCGCTGTGGATCACATAGCCGGCCTGGTTGATGCCCAGCCCCAGCGGGTCGTCGATGATCGTGCCATCGACATCCACCTTGACCAGGTTGGAGGCGGTAATTTCATCGAACAAAAGGCCAAAGGCATTGATCAGGAAATGCTCGTGCGGCCCCGGCACGCGGGCCGAGAAGTGCGTGTAGATGTGGTCGGTCCAGCGAAACAGCGCGGCCAGGCGGTAGGCGGCGGCCAGCTTGACCCGCACCTCCCATTCTTCGGCACTGACGCGCTGGCGTACGGATGGCGTGGTGACGGCGGACAGTGAACTCATGCTGTGTGCTCCGGTAATCAGTAGCCGCGTGCGGTGTCGACCAGGTTGGCCAGGGGCGCCTGCTCGCGGTAGCGGTGGAAGTTGGCGATGAAGGCGTCGAGGAAGGCTGGGTAGCCGTCCGTGGAAATGGCCGAGGTGTGCGGTGACAGGAATACCTGCGGGTGGTGGTACAGCGGGTGGTCGACGGGCAGTGGCTCGGGCTCGGTGACGTCGAGGCTGGCGCGGCCGACCAGGCCGCTGTCCAGGGCTTGCAGCAGCGCCTGCTGATCGAGCAGGCCGCCACGGGCAATGTTGATCAGGTGCAGGCCGGGGCGGGCATGAGCCAGTACCTGGCGATCGATCAGCCCGCGGGTGGCGTCGGTGAGCGGGGCGGCCAGCACCAGGTGGTCGCTGCCGGCGAACAATTGCTGCAGGCTGTCGGCGCGCTGAACCCCCGGCACCTCGGCGATGGCCTGGCCGGGACGGCTCAGGGCCAGCACCTGCATGCCCAGCGCTACGGCCTTGCGCGCCAGGCTCTGGCCAATGCTGCCAAAGCCGAGGATGCCCAGGGTGCGGCTACGCACCGGGGCTAGCGGGGTCAAGCGCCAGTCGGCATCCTTGACCCACAGCCCGGGCAGTTGCTTGGCGGCGGCGAACACCAGGGCCAGGGCGAACTCGGCCACTTGCTCGGCGTTGGCGCCCTTGCCGCTGGTGACCGGTGGCCCCTGGAACACCCAGTCGGGATAGAAGTCGATGCCCGACGACACCAGTTGCACCCACTTCAAGTTCCACGGCCAGCCCGCTGGCGGGTTGTCGACCCGCTGCCCGCGCACGTTGACCGGGCGCAGGATGAACACATCGGCGGGCGCGTCGAGCGCCAACTGGCCGGGGGCGATGTCGAGGACTTCGTGGTCGGCCAGGTGATCGCGCAGGTACTGGTTGGCCTGGGCGTCGAGCTGGCTGGCGATGATCGAATGGCTCATGAGGATACCTGCGTCAGTGCGGTGCGGCCGACCTGGCCGAATACCACGTCGTCCTGTGGGGTGTGGATGCGGCTGCACAGCACATCGCGGTAGTGCCGTTCCAGCGGGTTGCGTCGCGACAGGCCGGGGTTGCCGGCAGCCTCGATGGCCAGCTCCACGGCCTGGATGGCATTGGCGCTGACCAGGTGCTTGATCTGCCCGGCATGGCGCGGGTCGACGTGCCCGGCGGCGGCCGAGTCGAGCAGGCTCTGGTTGGCGAACAACAGGGTGTCGATGCGCCCGAGCACGTCCTGAAAGCGCGGCAGGCTGGCCAGCGGCGCACCGAGGTTGGACGGCGTGCGCTGGCCGAGAAAGCCCACCAGCCAGTCGCGGGCGGCCCGGGCCACGCCGTCGTACACCGCCGGCAGCAGCACTGCCATCCACAGCAGCCCTTCGCCGTCGAGTTCGGCCCGTGGCGCGCTGGCCGGGCTGACGCTGACGGCATGGTCGAGGGGAATCAGCACGTCGTCGAAGCGCACTTCGTGGCTGCAGGTGGCGCGCATGCCCAGGTGGTCCCAGTCGTCGATGATGCGGATGCCGGGGGTGTCGCGGTGCACCAGGAAGCCGCCGACCAGCGGGTCGCTGTCGTCGCTGCGGCCCCACACCAGGTACCAGGTCAGGCCGTGGCTGCCGGTGGAGTAGATCTTGCGCCCGCTCAAGCGCCAGCCTTCGGCGGTGCGCCGGGCGATGGTGGCGGGCAAGCCGCCGCGGGCTGGGGTGCCAAGCTCGGGTTCGACGCGCAAGGCATTGATCAGCGCGCCGTGCTGCACCGCATCGCGGGCGACCTGCTGGCGCAGGTGCTCGGGCCAGCGGGCCTCGTCCTGCAGGCGGAAATGCTGCAGGTACTGCATCACCAGGATCAACGCGGTGGCCGGGTCGCCCTTGCCGACCGCGCCGATCACCCGGCGCGCAGTGGCAAGGTCGGCGCCACCGCCACCCAGGGTGCGCGGCACGGTAAGGGCGAGCAGGCCGTGGCCCTGCAGCAGCGCGAAGTTGTCATGGGGGAACTGCGCACTGCGATCGTAGCGTTCGGCATTGGCCGCCAGGGCCTGGGTGAGCTCGGCAAGGGCGCTGTCGGAAGGGTGACTCATGGGGGTTCATCCCTGAATGACGGTAGGTTGCTTAAGACCGTATTCGTATGGATGAGCGCTGTAAAAGTCTTTTTGGTTCTATGCTAATTATTTGTTTTTAGAATTTAGATTATTTGTTGTTATGCGCTTAGTGCATTTTATGATGATCCCTCTGTGGGAGCCGGCTTGCCGGCGATCACCGGCGAAGCCGGTGCCCGGCATTGCATCGCCGGCAAGCCGGCTCCCACAGGGGGATTGCAATGCGCTCCCTGTGATCTCAGCCCAACAACCGATGCCCTGCCACTTCACCAAACAATTCCACCGGCCCCTGCAGATTCCCCAGGTAGCGCGGGTGGAACAGCCACAGATCCACCTGCGGCTTGAAGTCAGTGACGTTGAGCACGTCGAGCGCATCGCGGTGGCGGCTGGCTAGCAGCAGCGGTTCGGGCACCAGCCCCAACCCTTGCCCACTGGCCACCAGGCCCAGTTGCAGCTCGGTGCCGAACGTTTCCAGGTTGATCGACAGGCTCAGCCCCTGTTCGCTCAGTGCCCGTTGCAGCCCGGCGCGAAAGCCACAGCCATCGGGGTTGAGCACCCAGCCGCGGGTATAGCAGTCCTTGAGCTTGTAGCTGCGCTTGGCGGCGCTGCCCTTGGCTGCCACCACCTTCAGCGGCATGCGCGCGATCGACTGGCTGGCGATGCCTTCGGGGAAGATCTTGCCAGGCGGGAACAGTGCGGCGGCGGCATCCAGCTCGCCATTCTCCATACGGGCGATCAGGCTGCTGCCCCAGCCGCTGCTGACTTGGGTGCGCAAGGGCGGATAGGCCTCGCGGATCTGCGCCAGGGCGTCGAGCAGCACCACATCGCCGAGGGTCTGCGGCACGCCCAGGCGCAGGGTGCCCGAGGGCGCGCCATCGTTGGCTACCAGCTCTCTCAACGAATCGATCTCGCGCAGGATAGCCTTGCACTGCTCATACACTCGCAAGCCCATGGGGGTGGGCTTGAGGGGCTTGGTGTTGCGGTCGAGCAGGGTGGCGCCGAGGTCTTCCTCGAAGTTCTGCACCCGGCGGGTGATGGCCGGTTGGGTCAATTGCAGGGCCTCGGCGGCGAGGTTGGTCGACTGGCAACGAATGACCGCGACGAAGGCGTCCATATCATCGATTTTCATATTCGGCGCTCACGCAAGAGAACGGAAAAAATAAGGTATTAGCATAATCTTGGTTCTATGTAATGCCACAGATTCCTGTAGGAGCGGCCTTGTGCCGCGATAGGGGCGCGAAGCGGCCCCAGTTTTCAGCTTCGCAACAAAAATCGCCGGGGCCGCTGTGCGGCCCTTTCGCGGCACAAGCCCGCTCCTACAGGTCATTCGGTGAATTTGCATATTAGGTTATTCCTAAAATCAATTTAATTTATCTGAAATTCCTCGTTAAAGTCGCCGCTACAGGGCGTGCGCCTTCGCCCGCCATCACACCGAGGAGTGCCATGTCCATTCGTTCCCACCTGCTGACCCTCGCCGCGGCCCTGCTGTTGGCCGGCCAGGCCAGCGCCAGCGAGCGCCTGACCCTGCGTATCGGCGACCAGAAGGGCAATATGCGCGCCCAGCTGGAGGCCGCCGACGCCTTGCGGGACCTGCCCTACGACATCCGCTGGGCCGAATTCCCCGCTGCCGCGCCGCTGGCCGAGGCACTGAACGCCGGGGCGATCGATGCTGGCATCATCGGCGATGCACCGCTGCTGTTCGTGCTGGCGTCGGGGGCGCCGGTCAAGGCCATCGCCGTGGACAAGTCCGACCCTTACGGCACCGCGCTGCTGGTGCGCCCTGACGCGCCACTGCAAAGCGCCGCCGACCTCAAGGGCAAGCGCATCGCCACCGGGCGCGGCTCGATTGGCCATCACCTGGCGCTCAAGGCACTGGACCAGGCGGGCCTGAGCGAGCAGGACGTGGAGTTTCGTTTCCTTGGCCCGGTGGACGCCAAGATCGCCCTGGCCAACGGTTCGGTGGACGCCTGGTCGACCTGGGAACCCTACACTGCGCTGGCCGAGCTGAGCGGGCAGGGCAGGGTGCTGGTGAACGGGCGTGGCCTGTCCAGTGGCAACAGTTTCCTTGCCGCCACCGACCAGGCGCTGGACGACCCGGCACGGCATGCCGCGCTGCAGGACTACCTCAACCGCCTGGCCGGGGCGCAGGTCTGGGCCTACCAGCATCTGGACAGCTATTCGCAGACCCTGGCGGCGATCATCGGCTTCCCCCAGGACGCCGCGCGCCTGCAGTTCGAGCGGCGTCAGCTGCGCTGGCAGGTGATCGACCCACAGACGGTGGCCGAGCAGCAGGACACCGCCGATTTCTACCAGGCCCACGGCTTGATGAACAAACGCCTCGATGTGGCGCCGACCTTCGCCCGTGGCTTCACCATTCCTGCCGCCAACCTGGCCGCGCAACCCTGATCAGGAGATCCCATGCCTTTGCAACCCATACGCCGGCTGGCCCTGGCGCTGCTGGCCAGCGCCTTGCTGCCAAGCCTGGCCAGTGCCGAACAGACCCTGCGCATCGGCTACCAGAAGTCCTCGACCCTGCTGTCCCTGCTCAAGGCTCGCGGTACCCTCGAGCAGCGCCTGCAGGCCGAGGGTATCCGCGTCAGCTGGCATGAGTTTCCCAGTGGCTTGCCATTGCTGGAGGCGCTCAACCTGGGCAACGTCGACCTGTCGGCGGATGTCGCCGACACCGTACCGGTTTTCACCCAGGCCGCTGGTGCCAAGCTCACCTACTTCGCCCGCGAAACCGCGTCACCCACGGCCCAGGCGATCCTGGTGCCGGCTGACTCGCCGCTCAAGACCCTTGCCGACCTCAAGGGCAAGCGCGTGGCGGTGACCAAGGCCGCCGGCAGCCATTACCTGCTGATCCAGGCCTTGGCCAAGGCGGGGTTGAGCTTCAAGGACATCAGCCCGGCGTACCTGATCCCTGCCGACGGCCGCGCCGCCTTCGAGAACCACAAGGTCGATGCCTGGGTCACCTGGGACCCGTATGTGGCCAGCGCCCAGCGCCAGCAGAACGCGCGCATCCTCGTCGACGGCCGCGAGCTGGCCAGCTACCAGCGCTACTACCTGGCCGGCAGCGACTACGCCGAGGCCCATCCGCAGGTGCTGCAGCAGGTGTACCTGGCCCTGCGCGAGGCCGGCGTCTGGACCAAGGCCAACCCGCAAGCGGCGGCGCGCATCCTCGGGCCGCTGTGGGGCAACCTGGACAGCGCCACGGTGCAGAAGGCCAATGCTCGGCGCAGCTACGACGTGCAACCGGTCAGGCTCGACAACCTTGACGAGCAGCAGCGCATTGCCGATGCGTTCTATCGCGAAGGTTTGTTGCCAAAGGCGGTGGATGCGCGGGCAGTTAAGGTGTTCGAGCCTGAGTGACCAGGCTTGTGCGATTTACGCTGGTCTTGGAGCAAGTCTCAAGACAGCTGAAGCGCCATTGGTGCCCACCTCAATACCGCGTCGTGCCAACAAGGCGGACCAGGTAATGGCACAGGAGAGACTGGCCCGAAACAAACGGTGGGAGCGGGTTTACCCGCGAAGCGCCGCGTGGGCGGCGCTCGATCTCATAGGCGCTGCAAAGACACCGGCAGGCACCTGGTGGCCTTCACCCAGTCTCCCGCCATACACTTGGTGGCCATTACCCAATCCTGATTACCCAGGGCCGGCGGTATGACGACCAAGGGCCTGTCTTAAAATCGCAAGTGGGCCACCAAGTGCATGGCGATAGATCTGCAGCGCTCTCAAGATCGAGCGCCGCCCGCGCGGCGCTTCGCGGGTAAACCCGCTCCCACCGTTTGTTTCGGGACAATTATGCCTGTGAAGGTACCGCTGCCCGCCTTGGTGCATGTCTCAAGACAGCTGAAGCGCCATTGGTGCCCACCTCAATACCGCGTCGTACCAACAAGGCGGACCAGGTAATGGCACAGGAAAGACTGGCCCGAAACAATTGTGGGAGCTGGCTTGCCAGCGATGCGCCGTGCGGGCGGCGCTCGATCTCACAGGCGGCGCAAACCTCCGGTCATGCCCAGGGGCCTCCAACACACAAAGGAATGTGCTTCAAACCACCCCGGAAAATTTATTCAACCCAAGCTGATACTTTTCCCTGCCTCGATTGGCAACAGGAGTGAACCCTCTCCTTATCCGGTAACAAGGACCCTCCTGTCATGCCTGTTGCAAGCCGTCCCCACGCCGAGCGTGCGCTCGCCACCGCAGTCCGTAACGCCTTGATGAGCCTGGCCCTGGTGGCCGGTGCCGCAGGCACCCAGGTGGCACTCGCGCAACCTGAAAGCGTCGTGGCCACCCAGGCCTACGCCATCAGCCCCGGCCCGCTGGGCCGCGTGCTGTCCAGCTTTGCCGTGGCCTCGCAGATCGCCTTGTCGTTCGAGCCGGCGCTGACCGACGGCTTGCACAGCGCAGGTCTCAACGGCAGCTACTCGCTACAGGACGGTGCCGCCCGCTTGCTGGCCGGCAGCGGCCTTGAGCTGGTGGCCCTGGGCAACGGCAACTACACCCTGGTCAAGCTGGCGCAGCAAGGCGATGGCCTGACACTCGCCGCCACCAACATCGAAGCCAACAGCCTGCGCCACGACAGCTTGCCGGAAGCCTTTGCCGGCGGCCAGGTGGCCCGCGGCGGCCGGCTGGGGATGCTGGGCAACAAGGACGTGATGGACACCCCCTTCAGCGTTACCAGCTACACCGCCAAGACCCTGGCCGACCTGCAGACGGTGACCGTGGCCGATGCGCTGGAGCGCGACCCGTCGGTGCGCTCTACCGGGCAGACCGGCGGCATTGTCGACTCGTTCTTCATCCGTGGCTTTCCGGTGGGCGAGGGCAACCTGGGTGAGCTGGCCTTTGATGGTGTCTACGGCGTTGCGCCCAACTACCGGGTATTCACCGAGTACGCCGAGCGCGTCGAGGTACTCAAGGGGCCCGGCGCCCTGATGTATGGCATCTCGCCCAACAGCGGTGTCGGCGGCGTGATCAACATCGTGCCCAAGCGCGCCCTGGCCGAGGACCTGACGCGCTTCACCGCCAGCTACAGCTCGGACAGCCAGGCCGGTGGCCACCTCGACATCAGTCGCCGCTTCGGCGAGGACAAACAGTGGGGCGTGCGTTTCAACGGCAGCATTGCCCAGGGTGACACCGCCATCGACAACCAGCAGCGTGCCCTGGATATCGGCGCCATCGCCCTGGACTACAAAGGCGAGCGCCTGCGCCTGAACCTCGATTTCATCAGCCAGAAAGAAAAATGGGATGCCGCCTCGCGGCCCTTCACCGTGGCACCGGGCATCGACGTGCCGTCGGCCGCCAATGGCCGTACCAACCTGCCCCAGGACTGGGGCTGGTCCAACACCCGTGAGCAATCCGCGTTGCTCGGCGGCGAGTACGACCTGAATGACTCCTTGACCGTGTTTGCCCATGCCGGCGGCGGCAAGGCCGATGTAAAACGGATGTCCGACCAGGTGCCGAGAATCCTCAATGCGGCCGGCGATACCAGCAATATCCCCGGTTACTACAAGTTCAACGTCGACCGCTCCACCGCTGATGTGGGCCTGCGCAGCCTGTTCGAAACGGGCCCGGTCAACCACACCGTGACGGTCATGGCCACCCGTTATCAGGACGAGATGTCCCGCGGCATCAACAACGGCACGGCGATCCTGTCGAACATCTACCACCCGGTCGATGTGCCCAAGCAGCACATCAATGCACCGAAGGTCTTGCGCATTTCCGAGTCCGAGCTGAGCGGCCTGGCCGTGACCGACACCCTGGCAGTGCTCGATGACCGGCTGCAGCTGACCCTGGGCGTGCGTCGGCAGGACATCGAATCGCGCAACTACAACGCGGCCGGCGCGGTGTCGTCGCGCTACGACGACAGCGCCACCACGCCGGTGGTCGGGGTGGTGGTCAAGCCGTGGGAGAACGTCTCGTTCTACTACAACTACGTCGAGGGGCTGAGCAAGGGCGACATCGCGCCGGCCACGGCCGCCAACGCCGGCGAAGCCTTCGCGCCCTACACCAGCAAACAGCATGAGCTGGGCGTAAAGTTCGAACGCGACAGCTTCATGACCACCTTGGCGCTGTTCCAGATCGAGAAACCCAGCGGCGAGCTGGGTGCCGGCAACCAGTTCTCGGTACAGGCAGAGCAGCGTAACCGTGGCGTCGAGCTGAGCATGTTCGGCGAAGTCAGCCCGGGTGTGCGCCTGATGGGCGGCGTGACCGCGATGGACGGCAAGCTGACCGACACGGCCACCGCCGCCAACAAAGGCAACAAGCCGGTGGGCGTGCCTGAACTGCAGGCCAACCTGTGGGGCGAGTGGGATACACCGTGGCTGGCAGGCTTCACCCTGACCGGTGGCACCATCTACACCGCCAGCCAGTACATCAACCAGGCCAACACCCAGGAGCTCGACGCCTGGACCCGCTTCGATGTCGGTGGCCGCTACACCACCCGTATCGACGGGCGCCCGACGACGTTCCGGGCGACGGTGCAGAACGTATTCGACCGTGAGTACTGGTCTGGCGTCGCCTCTTATGGTGCGATCTCGCCCGGTTATCCGCGCACGCTGCTGCTGTCTGCCACGGTGGATTTCTGACCCTGCGCCGAGCCGGTCTCAGGGCTTGTAGCCCCAGGCAAATCGGTAGACCTGTTTGGGGGTGGCCGGCTGGCATTGGCCGGTGTCGGCATCGGCACCCACCACATACCACTCGGCGCGCGAGGTATCGCCCAGCTTGCGCGCCTTGTCGGCACCGAAGCAGCGGCCCAACTCGGTCGCCGGCAGCAGGGCGAACGCGGCGGGGTGCTGGCGCAACCAATAGACGGCCGTGTCCGCGGAGGAGTGGCTGGCGAAACCGAAGTGCACGATCGGCTGGCGGGCGAACAGCCAGTGCCCCTCGCGCCAGTTGACCAGCACCAGTTCGGCGCCGCCGGTGGCACGGGCGGCATCGACCATCAGGGTTTCGTGGGGGTTGCGGCCCTCCTTGATCGGCTCGACCAGGCCGCGCACGAACCACAGGCAGAACCACACCACGGCGACCAGGGTAAACACCTTGCGCCAGCCCGGCCGGCGCTGGAACCAGCGCTTGAGCAACCAGGGCAGCAAGGGTGCGATGGCCAGCACCAGGCCGGGCAGCGCCGGGAAAATGTAGAGCTTGCGCTTGCCGCTGCTGAGGCTGAAGAACAACAGCACCAGTGCCACCCAGCCGAGCAGCACCAGCAAGCGCCCGTCATGCTTGAGCAGTTGCCGGCGCCAGGCCGGTACCAGCCAGGGCAGGGCCAGCACCAGCGGCAGCCAGTACTTGGGGATGACCTTGGCGAAGAAGTACCAGAACGGCTCGCGGTGGTCCCAGGCATTGGCATAGCGGTTGGCGGTCTGGCGCAGCAGGATCTCTTTCAGGTAAGCCAGCTCTGCCGCGCCGCCGCCATGGGCGATGGTCACCAGCAGTGGCAGCAGCCACACCGCGCAACCGGCCAGCAGCCACAGCAGCCCCAGGCTCCAGCGCCAGCCCTGGCTAGGCATGGCCACCACGCCCCGCCAGCGCCGATGCACGGCCCAGGCATAGGGCAGCAGCATCAGCGCCGGGACAAAGCCCACACCTTTGCTGATGATGCCCAGGCCCATGGCCGCGCAGCCGGCATAGAACCAGCCCCAGGCCGGGCCCAGCAGCAGGTGGCGAAGCAAACCGTAGAAACCCAGCGCAACCCACAAGGCGAGGAAACTGTCGATCTGCCCGGTACGCAGGATGCTGTAGCTCTGGTAGGTCGCCAGGAACAGCAAGGCGGCGATGCAACCGATGCGCTTGTTCCACAGGCGTCGGCCCAGGTCGTACAGCACCGCAGTGGTGGTGGCTGCCGAGAGCAGGCCGGGGAGGTACAGGGCGACCTTGGGCAAGCCGGTCAAGGCGCTGAACAAGGCCACGGTCCACATGAACAAGGGCGGTTTGTCGCCGTAGATTTCGGCGGCGCGGTGCGGGATGAACCAGTTGCCGCTCTGCAGCATTTCCAGGGCGACACCGAGGAAGCGTTCTTCGTCGACGTTCATCGGCTGGCGCCAGCCGATGCCGGCACCGACCAGCAGCAACGCCAGGGCGACCAGCGCCAGGCATTGGGCGCTTGGGGTTGTGAACCTGGGCAAGGGCTATTCCTTCTGCTCTTTGAGCCGGGCGATCAACTGCAGGTTGCGCAGGTAGACCAGAAAACCGAAGGCCTGGCCGATGATGAACACCGGGTCCTGGCGGTAGATGGCATAGATCAGCAGCAAGGCGCTGCCGAGCATGCTCAGGTACCAGAAGCCCACCGGGATCACGCTGCGGCGTTGGTACTCGCTGTACAGCCACTGCAGCACGAAACGGCCGGTGAACACGGCCTGGCCGGTGAAGCCGAGGATCAGCCAGAGGGTTTCGCGGGTCATCCTTCGAGCTCCTGTGGGCGGGTGTCCAGGCGGCTGCGACGGATCAGCCACCAGACCCCGAACAGGTCGAGAATGCCGACCAGGGCGCGGTCCAGGTTGCCGTATTTGGAGGTGCCGGCGTGACGTGGCCGGTGGTTCACCGGGTGCACCAGCATGCGGCCGTTGTGGCGCAGGATCAGCGCCGGGATGAAGCGGTGCATATGGTCGAAATAGGGCAGGCGCAGAAACGCCGCGCGCTCGATCAGCTTCAGCCCGCAACCGGTATCCGGGGTGGCATCCTTGAGCAGGCGGCTGCGCAGGCCGTTGGCGAAGCGTGAAGCCCAGCGTTTGCTGGCGGTGTCGCGGCGGTTGACCCGATGCCCGGCCACCAGCTTGATGCCACCGGCCAGGTCTTCGCTGGCACGCACCAGCGCGAGCATCCCAGGGATATCTGCCGGGTCGTTCTGGCCGTCGCCATCCAGGGTCGCCAGCCAGCGACCACGGGCCGCCTGGGCGGCGTGCCAGAGCGAAGTGCTCTGGCCCAGGGAGCGTTCATGGTGGAGGATGCGCAGCTGTGCAAAGCCCTGGGTACGCAGCTGCTGCAGCACGACCAGGGTCGGGTCGCTGCTGCCGTCATCCACCACCAGCACCTCGTAGCGCTCGCCTTGCAGCGCGTTGCGGATTTCCGCCAGCAACGCCGGCAGGTTTTCAGCTTCGTTCTTTGCCGGAATCAGTACCGAAAGGTCGATCTGTTCAGTCATCGGGCCTACCTGTGTTCTTGTTGTGAATGCGTGGTTCAGATCCGGTAGAAGTCCCGGTACCAACTGACGAATTGGCCGACGCCGTGTTCCAGCGAGACCCTGGGGGTGTAGTCGATCCAGTGCGCCAGTGAGCTGATGTCCGCCCAGGTCTCCAGCACGTCGCCGTCCTGGAAGGGCAGGTAATCACGCGTTGCCGGGATGCCCAGGGCCTGTTCCAGGCACTCGACGAATTGCAGCAGCCTGACCGGCTGGCCGCGGCCGATGTTGAACAGCTGGCAGGGCGGTTGCCCTGCGGCCGGCTGTGGTGGTTTGCCGCGCAGGCGCTGGATGCTTTCGACGATGTCGTCGATGCAGGTGAAGTCCCGTGCCATCCGGCCGTGGTTGTAGACCTCGATGGGCCGGCCTTCGAGCATGGCCTGGGTGAACTTGAACAGCGCCATGTCCGGGCGGCCCCAGGGGCCGTAGACGGTGAAGAAGCGCAGGCCGGTGGCGGGGATGCGGTACAGGTGCGCGTAGGTGTGCGCCATGAGCTCATTGGCGCGCTTGCTCGCGGCGTACAGCGAGACCGGTTGTTCCACCGGGTCGTCGACGCTGAACGGCAGCTTGGCGTTGGCGCCATACACCGAACTGCTGGAGGCATAGATCAGGTGGCCGGTGGGGTGTCGGCGGCAGGCTTCGAGGACGTTGAGAAAACCGATCAGGTTCGCCTGGCCATAGGCCCCTGGGTTGTCCAGCGAATAGCGCACCCCGGCCTGGGCCGCCAGGTGGATGACCTCACTGAAGGGCTGCCTGGCAAACAGCTGGAGCAGGGCGTCCGGCTCGGCGATGTCCAGCCGCTGGAAGCGGAAGTTCGGCCAGCGGGCCAGTTGTTGCAGGCGCGCCTGCTTGAGCTCGACGCTGTAATAGCTGTTGAGGTTGTCGATGCCGACCACCTCCAGGCCTTCCTGGCACAGGCGCTGGGCGAGGTGAAAGCCGATGAAGCCGGCGACGCCGGTGATCAGTACGGGCATGGCGGCTGCACCTGGCCACGGCCGATGCCGTAGTAAGTCAGGCCGGCGGCGGCCATGTGCTCGGGCTCGAACAGGTTGCGCCCGTCGAACACCACCCGGTCGGCCAACAGCTGCGGCACCTGGTCCAGGTTAAGCACCCGGTAGTCCTGCCACTCGGTGACGATCACCAGCGCATCGGCGCCCTGCAGCGCATCGTCCTTGCACGGCACCAGCTGCAGGTCGGCACGCTCGCCGTAATGCCGCTGGATCTCCTCCATGGCCTGCGGGTCGTGGGCCTGCACCCGGGCGCCGGCGGCCCACAGGGCTTCGAGCAGGACCCGGCTGGAGGCCTCGCGAATGTCATTGGTATTGGGTTTGAACGACAGCCCCCACAGCGCGAAGACCTTGCCGCGCAGGCCATCGGGGTAGTGCCGGGCGATCTTGGCGTACAGCCGGTTCTTCTGGCGCGCGTTCACCGACTCGACCGCGCGCAGCAGTTGCGGCTCGAAGCCTTCGGCTTCGGCGCATTTGCTCAGGGCCTGCAGGTCCTTGGGGAAGCACGAGCCGCCAAAACCGCAGCCGGGGTAGATGAAGTCGTAGCCGATGCGCGGGTCCGAGCCGATGCCACGGCGGACCATCTCGATATCCGCGCCCAGGTGCTCGGCCAGGTTGGCCATTTCATTGATGAAGGAGATCTTCGTCGCCAGCATGCAGTTGGCGGCGTACTTGGTCAGCTCGGCGCTGCGCGCATCCATGACCATGAGCTTTTCCCGGTTGCGGCTGAACGGCAGGTACAGTTCGCGCAGCAGCTCAAGCTCGGCCGGCCCGGCGCCACCGATGATGATGCGCTCCGGGCGCATGCAATCGTCGACCGCCGAACCTTCCTTGAGAAACTCCGGGTTGCTGATCACCCGATAGTGCTCGGCATTGGCGACCGCCTGGCTGATGCGCGCCTTGATGCGGTCGACCGTGCCGACCGGCGCGGTCGACTTGTTGACGATGACCTTGGGGTGATCGGCATGTTCAAGAATGTTGTCGACCACCGCGAACACGTGCTTGAGGTCGGCGCTGCCGTCGGCCTGGGGCGGGGTGCCGACCGCGATGAACAGCAATGGGGCGAAATGGGTCGCCCTGGCGGCGTCGGTGGTGAAACTCAAGCGGCCACAGGCCAGGTTCCTTTTCAGCAGTGACGCAAGGCCCGGCTCGTAGAGGGGGCAAAGGCCCTGGCTCAAGGTGGCGATCCGCTCGGCGTCAACGTCCATGCACAGCACCGAATGCCCCACCTGGGCCAGGCATGCCGCCTGGACGAGGCCCACATAACCCGTACCGAAAACCGTAACCTTCATCTCGCAGCTCCATGACCGAATCCGGGCAGGCCGTTACCCATGCCGAGGTACCTGGTGAGCAGGCTGAAAAAAAATGTCACAGTCTTGTTTAAGGTTTGTTACTGCACCCGGCGTACGGCGGGTTACCAGGCGCGCGAAGCGTCGGCGGCCAACAGAATTTGAAATGGAGAGTAATGAAATTAAGGACTTAGATGCGTGTGAGAATTGAACCTGAACTGACAAGTCCCATAGAAACTGAAACGCTCGTTCAGGAGGGGTGAGTAAATCTAAACCAGAAAGTCCCGCGCTGCGGTGTTATAGCTCAGGGGAATAGCGATATCGCATGCGTGGCGAAAAGAGTCTGCCTAGTGTGGTATTTCTAAAACACCACACTAGGGGCAGTGACGGCGTTCTCTGTAGGGGAAGAAAATGTGTTTGCTGCGGATGCCGTCGTGCTGGCCTATTCTAGCGTAAGGATGGAATGGGACTGCGGTTCCCAAATTGCGGCACACGCGAAGCTTTGGGGGCTAAAAATGTGTCACAGCCCATTGTTTATACTGGTGACTCATTAACAATATATTGAGGCTGAGTGAATGCTTGTTGTTTCTTTGCTGTTTTTTTATTGTTTTCTTCCAGGTTTTTTGGGGGTATTTATGAACGTGTGGGCGTCACCATCCAAGCGCCTTTGGTGGGCCAATAATGTAGTGGGCATGAAGACATGGGATCAGCGGCAATTTGCGGCCACTGCCTTTGTGGCTGCATGTATCGTCTTCTGTCTGGCGGGGTTGATGGTGATCTCAGGGCTCAAGTTCAATATTGTTTTTGTCTTTGTAGTGCTGTTAGCAGCTTTCTTTACCGGCTTTTTATATTTGTGTGTTTACTGGAAAATAGCTGATTTGCCCGGTAGGTATGGCGCGGCCTTAAAGTTGCTGTTGGTACCGGCGGCGTTAGTCGTGGGGACGGTTTCGAAAATTTATGCCGATGCTGCTATTGCCGAATACACTGGTATTGCTCCTCAGGCCCTTCCTAATGCACAGATAGTATTAGCGTTGATCTTAACTCCGATGGTATGGTTTGGGGGTGTTTCATTGGTCGTAGGCTATATAAGCATCCCACTTTTGCCAATCATGCTGCTGGTGAATATTTTTCGTGATTGTCGCAGAAAAAGAAGCGGGGATGCCACTAATCCTAATTTTGACAATTTGGCCATCATGGCATTGGCTTTTTGTGCAATACTGTTGTTGCTGCTGGCTGAAAGTGTTTTTAGCAAAAGCGTCTATGAGCCGTTTTTGAAGCGGGCCGTTGCTTTTTCATCTTTTCATTTGCCTACAACTTATTGTGGGCTTCCGGAGGTTGATGATTTGTATGTTGCTCCATTGGCAGACGGTCGCGCACTCTTGGCTATACCAGATGAAAAAATGGTCTATCGGTTTGTTCCAGTTCTTTGCAGTACGAAGACTCAAAGTGGGGATGAGACGAAGAAACTTCTTTTAGATTTTTCGGCTTTTAGGCTCTGTACGAAATCCCGAGAAACCCAATCGCCGCGCTGCGAACGCTGAGGTTTTGTAGAGTCCCACGCCATCGACGGAAAGGAATTCTGTGATGGCAAAGCGTTATGAACTCTCGGACGAGGCCTGGACTGTGGTCGCCGATCTTTTCACTGAAACCCATAGTCGGGGGCGGCCCCGCCTGAGCGACCGCCTGATGCTTGATGGCGTGCTCTGGGTGCTCTGTTCGGGCGCTGCGTGGCGAGACATGCCCGAGCGCTTCGGACCTTGGTCAACGGTGTATCAACGGTTTCGCGGCTGGCGAAATCAGGGGACGTTCGATCAGGTGCTCAAACGCTTGCATCTGAGACTGAATGAGGAAGGCTTGATCGATCTGCAAACCTGGATGATCGACTCAACCGCAGTACGCGCAACCCGAGCCTCAACTGGCGCTCGGAAAAAAGGGGGCTTGACGAGCCTGCCGATCACGCTCTACGCCGCAGTCGCGGCGGCCTGACAACCAAAATCCACATGCTCTGCGATGCCAACGGAACTCTGTTGCGCTTCCTTCTCTCTGGCGGTCAAGCCAGTGATATCAGCTACGCCCAACCACTGTTGGATGGGGTCAGCATTCCGTCGAGCCAACGAGGCCGCCCGCGTAAACGCTGCAAATGGCTATTTGCCGACAAGGGCTACGACGCTGAAGCGCTACGCCGCTACTGCGACCAATATCGAATGCAGCCCGTCATCCCGATGCGCTCAATGAAGCGCAAACCCAAGCCTGGCTTACCCAGACTGTTTGATCGGCCCAAGTACCGACAGCGCAACATCATCGAGCGCATGTTTGGCTGGCTGAAAGAGAACCGCCGCATCGTGACACGCTTCGACAAACTCGCAAAAAGTTATGCCGCTATGGTCTCGCTTGCTTGTTCCATGCGGTGTTTGCGACATCTCTTTTCGTACAGAGCCTAGAGACAGCCAGGGTCGCCAGTGGTCTCACCGACGGGTTGCCGTTCGATTTAAATGTCGAATGAATTTCTATGTAGAGCGGCCCGCTTGGTCGTTGATCAGGTGATAGCTTTAATTTTGCAAGCCTGCTGGGTTGTGCTGGCATCGACAAGTAGGCCTTTAACGCAGGCTAAAGCCTGTGAGGCAGAGTTCCGTAAGGATCCTTTAATCACCATAGCGTGACACTTTCAAGATTGAAAAAATGCAGCCGCCCAGGCATACCGGGTTCATTCCAATTTTTGCTGACCTCATTTTATTTTCTATTGGCCGACGACGGCGACCCACGGCACTTGCTTAGCCCTGAGGTCTGTATGTATAACCAGTGTCCATTTCCCGCGCCCGATCCCGCACCGTGATTGCCCATTCCGTCGATGACCCGTTCTACTACCTGCACAACTTCCGCCAGGTGCTGAACTGGGTCGAACAGCGTTACGCCGACCTGCTCGATGCCCACGAGCACGGGTTCATCCGCGCCTTCGTCGGCTTGCCGGCGCCTGCCCAGGCCCTGTTGGTGCGCATGGTCATGCGCAAGGGCGAGCTGTTTCGCAGCGACAAACTCAATTACGACGAGATCGGCGATACCGACAGCGCGCTGGCCCCCTTGCTGGGCCTGGGCTGGGTCGATGCCGAGGCGCCGCTGACGCTGGAGCAGCTGTGGCCGCTGCTGCGCAAGGACGAGGCACTGCACTGTTTTGCCGGGCAGCTCAGCCGGCCCAAGGCGGGCAAGGCCGAACTGCTGGCGCAGTTGCAGGCCTTGCAACTGGCGCCGCGTTCGCTCGCCGCGTGGTACCCCGATTGCCCCACACAGATCATCCACTGGCGTTTGCAGCCGCTGTGCGACCGCCTGCGCCTGCTGTTTTTCGGCAACCTCTACCAGGACTGGTCGGAGTTCGTCCTCGCCGACCTTGGGCTGTTGCGCTACGAGCAGGTGGCCTTCGCAGAAGACTCGCGGGCCCTGCGCCAGCGCAGCGAGGTCGAGCTGGCCATGGCCCTGCACCAGTGTGGCGAACGCCTGGAGCAGGGTGAGGCGCCCGCCACGCTGCTGGCGACGCTCGACGGGCTGGGCAGCGACAACCCCTGGCTCGCCCGGCGGCGGGCGCGGCTGCTGTTCAATCTTGGGCAGCACTGCGAGCGTTTGGGCGAATGGGACCTGGCGCTGCAGGTGTATGGCGATTGCGCCCACCCCGAGGCACGTATCCGCCAGGTGCGGGTGTTCGAGCGCAGCGAGCAGTGGCCGCAGGCGCACGCGCTGGCGGCCGACATGGCGGCGGCGCCGGCCAACCCGCTCGAGCGTCAGGCCCTGGAGCGCATGCTGCCGCGCCTGGCGCGCAAGCTTGGCGGGCCGGCGCAACCCCGTCGGCGCAGCGATGCGGTGCAGGTGATCGAGCTGGAGCTGCCGGCCGAGCTTGCGGTTTTCGGGGTGGAGGAGGCGGTACGCCGGCACCTGGAGCAGGACGGCGGCGTGGCCCACTATGTCGAGAACACCCTGTTCAACAGCCTGTTCGGCTTGCTCTGCTGGGACGCCATCTTCGCCCCGTTGCCGGGGGCGTTCTTTCACCCGTTCCAGAGCGGGCCGCAAGACCTGCACGATGGCGACTTCCAGCAGCGCCGCGCGGCGCTGTTCGAGCAGTGCCTGGGGCGGCTCGACGATGGCAGCCATGGGCAGGCGATCCGCGCCTGCTTCGGCGCCAAGCAGGGCCTGCAGTCACCCTTCGTGTTCTGGCAGATGCTCGATGAACCGCTGCTCGAGCAGGCCCTGGCGTGCCTGCCCGCCGCGCACTTGAAAGCGTGCTTTGTGCGCCTGTTGCAGGATATCCGCAACAACCGCGCTGGCATGCCCGACTTGATCCAGTTCTGGCCCGACGAGGGGCGCTATCGCATGGTCGAGGTCAAGGGCCCGGGTGACCGCCTGCAGGACAGCCAATTGCGCTGGCTGGCGTTCTGCAAAGAGCACGGGCTGCCGGTGGTGGTCTGCCATGTGCGCTGGCAGTCGGTGCCATGAGCTACACGGTAGCGGTACGCGCCCTGTGCGAGTTCAGCGCCAAGGTGGGCGACCTCGACCTGCGGTTTACCCCGTCCCCGACCGCCCAGGAGGGCATCGCCGGCCATCGCCGGGTGGTGGCTCGGCGTGCTGCCGGCTACGAGGCCGAAGTGGCGCTGGAGGGCGAATACCAGGGCCTGCGTGTGCGCGGCCGTGCCGATGGCTATGACCCGGAGGGCAACCGCCTGGAGGAGATCAAGACTCACCGTGGCGACCTGGCCCGCCAACCCGACAACCACCGCCAGCTGCACTGGGCCCAGGCCAAGGTGTATGGCTGGTTGCTGTGCCAGGCGCGGCAACTGACGGACATCGAGGTGGCGCTGGTCTACCTGGATATCGACAGCGACAGCCAGACGGTGATCAGCGAGCGCCACAGCGCCGCCGATCTGCAGCAGTTTTTCCATGCCCAGTGCCAGCGCTTTCTCGCCTGGGCAAGGGCTCAGGAGCTGCGCCTGGCCGAGCGCAACCGTGGCTTGCAGGCGTTGGCGTTCCCCTATCCAGAACTGCGCCATGGCCAGCGCCAGTTGGCCGAAACCCTGTACAAGGCGGTGAGCACCGGCCGCTGCCTGATGGCCCAGGCCAGCACCGGCATCGGCAAGACCCTCGGCACCCTGTTCCCGCTGCTCAAGGCCGTGGTGCCGCAGCAGTTGGACAAGCTGTATTTCCTCACCGCCAAGACCCCGGGCCGTGCGCTGGCCCTGGATGCCTTGCGCCAGCTCACCCGTGACGGCACCCAGCCGGCCCTGCGCACCCTGGAGCTGATTGCCCGCGACAAGGCGTGCGAGTACCCCGAGAATGCTTGCCATGGTGAGTCCTGCCCGTTGGCCCGCGGCTTCTACGACCGCTTGCCGGCGGCGCGTGAGGCGGCAGCGGCAGTGCCATTGCTCGACCGCGCGGCCCTGCGCGAGGTGGCCCTGGCACACCAGGTGTGCCCGTATTACCTCGGCCAGGAAATGGCGCGCTGGGTCGACCTGCTGGTGGCCGACTACAACTACTACTTCGACGCCCATGCGCTGTTGTTCGGCCTGGCCCAGGCCAACCAGTGGCGCACGGCAGTGCTGGTGGACGAGGCGCACAACCTGGTCGAGCGCGGCCGGCAGATGTACAGCGCCAGCCTCGACCAAGGCCAGTTGCAGGTGCTGCGCCAGGCCAAGCCGATGGGCCTTGGCAGTGCGCTGGACCGGCTCAACCGCCAGTGGAATGCTCTGTACAAGGCGCAGGTGGCGCCGTATCAGGCCGGCGAGCAGTTGCCCGAGGCGTTTCTGCGCGCGCTGGCGCAGTGCATCGGGCTGATCCAGGAGCGCATGAACCAGGCACCCGCCGAAGTGGAGCCCAAGGTGCTGGAGTTCTTCTACCAGGCGGCGCAGTTCAGCCGTATCGCCGAGCTGTTCGATGAGCACTTCCTGTTCGATATCAGCCTGCGCAATGGCCCGCGCGGCCGGCGCCTGGCCACCCTGTGCCTGCGTAACGTGGTGCCGGCGCGCTTGCTCGGGCCACGGATGAGTGCCGCGCGCAGCGTCACGCTGTTCTCTGCCACGCTCAACCCCCGGCACTACTACAGCGACCTGCTGGGCATGCCGGCCGACACCGCTTGGCTGGAAGTGGCCGCACCCTTTCGCGCCGAGCAGCTGGAGGTGCGCATCGTCAGTGAAGTGTCCACCCGTTACCAGCAGCGCCAGGCCTCGCTGGCGCCGATCGTCGAGCTGATCGCCGCGCAGTACGCGCGTCAACCCGGCAACTACCTGGCGTTCTTCAGCAGCTTCGAATACCTCGAGCAGGTCGCTCGGCTATTGGCCGAACGCCACCCTGGGCTGCCCCAGTGGCGCCAGGCGCCGGGCATGGACGAGGCGGGGCGCGAGGCCTTCCTGGCGCGGTTTGTGGCTGACGGGCAGGGTATCGGTTTCGCCGTGCTCGGCGGTGCCTTCGGCGAGGGCGTCGACCTGCCGGGTACACGGCTGATCGGCGCCTTCGTCGCCACCTTGGGCCTGCCCCAGGTCAACCCGGTCAACGAGCAGTTCAAGCAGCGCCTGGGGCGGCAGTTCGGTGCCGGTTTCGACTACGCCTACCTGTACCCGGGTGTACGCAAGGTGATCCAGGCCGCCGGCCGGGTGATCCGTGGCGACCAGGACCGTGGCGTGCTGCTGCTGATCGACGAGCGCTTCGCCGAACCCCGGGTGCGGCAGATGTTTCCCAGCTGGTGGCGATACGCCTGAACGCGCCCATCGCCTGGCGTTGAAACTCCCAGTACACTTCGCGTTCCAACCCCAACATTCGTTGCTTTCGAGGTTTCGCATGACGCTCAGTCCTTTGGCAGGCAAGCCGGCTCCGGCCAGCGTGCTGGTCGATATCCCCCGGCTGTTGACCGCCTACTACACCGGCCGCCCCGACGCCGCCGTGGCGGCCCAGCGCGTGGCCTTCGGCACCTCGGGGCACCGGGGCAGTTCGTTCGAGCTGAGCTTCAACGAGCATCACGTGCTGGCCATCACCCAGGCCATCTGCCTGTACCGCCAGGAAAAGGGCATCGACGGCCCGCTGTTCATCGGCGCCGACACCCACGCGTTGTCCGCCCCGGCCGCCGCCAGCGCGCTGGAAGTGCTGGCCGCCAACGGCGTTCAGGTACGGCTGAGCAAGGACGACGAGTACACCCCCACGCCCGCGGTGTCCCACGCCATCCTCTGCCACAACCGTGGCCGTACAGCGCAACTGGCTGACGGCATCGTCATCACGCCGTCGCACAACCCGCCGCAGAGCGGCGGGTTCAAGTACAACCCACCCAATGGCGGCCCGGCCGACAGCGACGTGACCAAGTGGATCGAGGCCAAGGCCAACGAACTGCTGGCGGCCAACCTGGCCGGGGTCAAGCGCATGGATTACCAACAGGCGCTCGAGGCTGCGACCACCCAGCGCCATGACTACGTCAACAGCTATGTCGCTGACCTGGAAAACGTCATCGACTTCGACGTGATCCGCGGCGCCAACCTGCGCCTGGGCGTCGACCCGCTGGGCGGCGCCGGGGTGCGCTACTGGTCGGCCATCGCCGAGCGCTACCAGCTGAATCTGGAAGTGGTGAACACCGAGGTCGACCCGACCTTCCGCTTCATGTGCGTCGACTGGGACGGCCAGATCCGCATGGACCCGTCCTCGCCGTACGCCATGCAGGGCCTGATCGGCCTGCGCGAGCGTTTCGACGTGGCCTTCGCCTGCGACCCGGACCACGACCGCCACGGCATCGTCACCGCCGACGGCCTGCTGCAACCGAACAACTACCTGGCCGTGGCCATCGACTACCTGTACCGCAATCGCCCGCAGTGGCGCACAGACGCCGCGGTCGGCAAGACCGTGGTGTCCAGCGGCCTGATCGACCGCGTCACTGCCGCACTTGGCCGTGAGCTGTACGAAGTGCCGGTGGGCTTCAAGTTCTTTGCCCCGGGCCTGTTCGACGGCTCTTTGGGCTTCGGTGGCGAAGAAAGCGCCGGCGCCTCGTTCCTGCGCAAGGACGGCTCGGTCTGGGCCACCGACAAGGACGGCTTGATCCCGGCCCTGCTGGCCGCCGAGATGACCGCCCGTACCGGTCGTAATCCGAGCCAGATCTACGCCGATCTCACCGCCAAACTGGGCAAACCCTACGCGACCCGTGTCGAGGCCAAGGCCGACCTGCGGCAGAAGGCGGCGCTGAGCAAGCTGGCGCCGGAGCAGGTCAAGTCCACCGAGCTGGCCGGTGAGCCGATCGAGCAGATCCTCAGCCATGCCCCGGGCAACAACCAGGCCATCGGCGGCCTGAAAGTGATGACCGCCAACGGCTGGTTCGCCGCGCGGCCGTCCGGCACCGAGGACATCTACAAGATCTACGCGGAAAGCTTCATCGACGAGGCGCACCTCAAGCGCCTGGTAGAGGAAGCCCAGGTGCTGGTGGACGCGGCGATCGCCTGATCGGCAAAGCTGCTAGACCTAGTTAGCTAATGGGGCTGCTCCGCAGCCCTTCGCGGGTAAACCCGCTCCCACAGGATTTGCGCTCGCAGTACCTGTGGGAGCGGGTTTACCCGCGAAGGGCCGCAGA
>NZ_JBMOWQ010000141.1:0-13592 GCF_049310485.1 Pseudomonas sp. GZD-209 | reverse complement strand
CCCCTTTTTCAGTGGTTTTTGTTCAGGCGTGTCTTTTGATGCTTCCTCCCCCCCCCCCAGGGCCGCAGAGCGGCCCCATTTGATTCATAGGCATTGCATCCAGCGGATCAGATCGCCGCGTCGCTCCACTGGCCATTCACCAGGCGGCGCAGCCCCAGCGGGTTGCCGTCGCGCAGTGCTGCCGGCAGCAGCGCCTGCGGGTAGTTCTGGTAGCACACCGGGCGCAGGAAGCGGTCGATGGCCAGGGTGCCGACCGAAGTGCCACGGGCATCGGAGGTGGCCGGGTAGGGGCCGCCGTGGACCATCGCATCGCACACCTCGACACCGGTCGGGTAACCGTTGACCAGGATGCGACCGACTTTCTCCTCCAGCAGCGGCACCAGCCAGGCGAAGGCTTCGAAGTCCTCCGGCTCGCCAATCAGCGTGGCGGTTAGCTGGCCACGCAGGCCGAGCAGGGCGGCGCGCAGTTGCTCGTTGCCGCTGACTTCCACGGCCACGGTGGTCGGGCCGAACACTTCTTCCTGCAGCAGCGGGTCGGACTCCACCAGCAGGCGGGCATCGGCCTTGAACAGCTGGGCGCGGGCCTGGTTGCCCTCCTGGGCCTGACCGGCCAGGTGCTGGATGCCGGCGTGGGCGTGCAGGTGCTCCAGGCCGCCAACGTAGCTGCGCAGGCCGCCCGCGTTGAGCAGGGTCTGGCCGGCCTGGGCGTCCAGGTGCTGGCCGAGGTCAGCCAGCAGTTGGCTGAACTGCGGCGATTGCAGGCCGATGACCATGCCTGGGTTGGTGCAGAACTGACCTGCGCCCATGCACACGGAACCGGCCAGCTCACGGGCAATGGTTTCGCCGCGTTTGGCCAGGGCGCCCGGCAGCACAATCACCGGGTTGATACTGGACATTTCGGCGAACACCGGGATTGGTTGCGGGCGCTCGGCGGCCATGCGGCACAGGGCATCGCCGCCTTTGAGCGAGCCGGTGAAGCCAACGGCCTGGATCGCCGGGTGCTTGACCAGCCACTCGCCGACACCGCCACCGAAGACCATGTTGAACACGCCCTTGGGCATGCCAGTGCGGGCGGCGGCGCGCTCGATGGCGCAGCCGACCAGGTCGGCGGTGGCCATGTGGCCGCTGTGGGCCTTGAACACCACCGGGCAGCCGGCGGCCAGGGCGGCGGCGGTGTCGCCACCCGCGGTGGAGAACGCCAGCGGGAAGTTGCTGGCACCGAACACCGCCACCGGGCCGACGCCGATGCGCATTTGGCGCAGGTCGACCCGTGGCAGCGGCTGGCGCTCGGGCAGGGCCAGGTCGATGCGTGCGCCAAGGTAGTCGCCGCGGCGCAGCACTTGGGCGAACAGACGCATCTGGCCGCTGGTACGGCCACGTTCGCCCTGGATGCGGGCGGCGGGCAGGGCGGTTTCACGGCAGACGATGGCGACGAAGCTGTCGTCCAGCTCGTCAAGCTCGGCGGCGATGGCGTCGAGGAATTCGGCGCGGCGTGCCGGGGGCAACTGGCGGAACTCGGCGAAGGCGGCGGCGGCGGCTTGGGCGGCCTGGTCGACTTCGGCTTCAGTGGCTTGGGCGAAGCTGTAGGGCAGGGCTTCGCCGGTGGTGGCGTCCAGGCTTTGCAGGCGCTGGGTGCCGGCGGCGCTGCGCTGGCCTGCGATGAAGTTGTGGCCGAGGATCTCAGGCATGGGGTGCTCCTGTTGGCTTGAACATGGAAGGGGCGAATCGGAATCGATGGGTTGATGCAGCCTTCGTGGGAGCGGGCTTGCCCCGCGATACCGGCGAAGCCGGTGCCATCAATCGCGGGGCAAGTCGCATCGGCGCACCGCCGTTCCCACGCCACTGCATCAGGTAATGGGTGCCGGGTTGAACAGGGTGATGTCGTTGTGCAGCCCGTGCCGCTCGGCCCAGGTCTGCTTGCGGCCGCTGGCCACGTCCAGGTAATAGTGGAACAGCTCCCAGCCCAGCTCCTCGATGCTCGAGCGGCCGGTGGCGATGCGCCCGGCGTCGATGTCGATCAGGTCGGGCCAGCGCTGGGCCAGCTCGGTGCGGGTGCACACCTTGACCACCGGCGCCATGGCCAGGCCGTACGGCGTGCCGCGCCCGGTGGTGAACACGTGCAGGTTCATGCCTGCGGCCAGTTGAAGGGTGCCGCAGACGAAATCGCTGGCCGGGGTGGCGCAGAAGATCAGGCCTTTGCGCGTCACCCGCTCGCCCGGGCCGAGCACGCCCTGGATGGCGCCGCTGCCGGACTTGACGATCGAGCCCAGGGACTTCTCGACGATGTTCGACAAGCCGCCTTTCTTGTTGCCTGGCGTGGTATTGGCGCTGCGGTCGGCGGCGCCCTGTTGCAGGTAGCGGTCGTACCAGTCCATCTCGCGCACCAGCGCTTCGGCCACCTCTGGCGTTTCGGCGCGGGAGGTGAGCATGTAGATGGCGTCACGCACTTCGGTGACTTCCGAGAACAGTACCGTGGCCCCGGCGCGCACCAGCAGGTCGGCAGCATAGCCCAGCGCCGGGTTGGCGGTGATGCCGGAAAACGCATCGCTGCCGCCGCACTGCATGCCGAGGATCAGCTCGCTGGCCGGTACGCTCTGGCGGCGGCGCTGGTCGAGCTTTTTCAGGCGGGTTTCGGCCAGTTGCATGATCTGCTCGATCATCTCGACGAAGCCCAGCGAGGCGTCCTGCAGGCGGTACAGCCAAGGCTCGCTGAGGTCTACCGACGGGTCGCCGTCGTGCATCACCTGGCCGGCCTGGAGTTTTTCGCAGCCCAGGCTGATCACCAGCGCTTCGCCGCCCAGGTTGGGGTTGCGCGCCAGGTTGCGCACGGTGCGGATCGGGATGTAGGCGTCGCGGGCATTGATCGCCACGCCGCAGCCGTAGCTGTGGGTGAGGGCGACCACGTCATCGACGTTGGGGTATTTGGGCAGCAGTTCGGCGCGGATGCGCTTGACCGCGTGGTCGAGCACGCCGGTCACGCACTGCACAGTGGTGGTGATGCCGAGGATGTTGCGGGTGCCGACGGTGCCGTCGGCGTTGCGGTAGCCTTCGAAGGTGAAGCCTTCGAGCGGCGGCAGGGCGGCGGGTACGGCGTCGCAGCGCGGCAGGCTGTCGAGCTCGGGCGCGGCCGGCATGTCCAGCTGATCTTCCTTGACCCAGCTGCCTTGTTGCAGCCGTTCGCGGGCATAGCCGATGACCTGGCCATAGCGGCGTACAGGGTCGCCGGGTTGGATATCGACGGTGGCCACCTTGTGGCTCTGCGGCACGCCTTCGACCAAGGTCAGGCCGTCGGCGAAACGGGCGCCTTCGCCCAGGCCGCCGTCGTTCACCACCACCACGACGTTGTCGTCATCGTGCAGGCGGACGTAGCGGGGCGACTCGGAATGTTCGATCAACTGCATGGTCAGGCCCTTCTGGTTATTTCTCTCAGGCGTTCATACGGCCGCCGGCGCCGCGTGCACGGGCGCCGGGGGCTTTCACTCAGTGGCGCGAACCAGCCAGTTCAGCGGTTGGCGCGGGTTCTTGCTTTGGGCCGTCCTTGAGCTCGATGCGCTTGATCGGGCCGACGATCACCAGGTAGCTGAACACCGCCACCAGGGCGTTGGCGCCGACGTACACCAGCGCCCACTTGAACGAGCCGGTAGCACTGATGATGTAGCCGATGACGATCGGTGTGGTGATCGACGCGATGTTGCCGAAGGTGTTGAACAAACCACCCGACAGCCCTGCGATCTGCTTGGGCGAGGTGTCGGCCACCACGGCCCAGCCCAGCGCACCGATGCCTTTGCCGAAGAAGGCCAGGGTCATGAAGCCTACTACCATCCATTCGGCGTCGACGTAGTTGCAGAACACCATGGTGGTCGACAGCAACAGGCCGCAGACGATCGGCAGCTTGCGCGAGAAGGTCAGCGAGTTGCCGCGGCGCAGCAGCCAGTCCGACAGCACACCACCGAGCACACCACCGATGAAGCCGCAGATCGCCGGCAACGAGGCGATGAAACCGGCCTTGAGGATGGTCATGCCGCGTTCCTGCACCAGGTACACCGGGAACCAGGTGAGGAAGAAGTAGGTGATGGCGTTGATGCAGTACTGGCCCAGGTATACGCCCAGCAGCATGCGGCTGGTCAGCAGCTGCTTGATGTAGCCCCATTTCGGGCCGTCGTTGCCGCGTTTCTGGTCCATGTCCACCAGGCCGCCGTTCTGCTCGATGTGATCGAGTTCGCTGGGGCTGATGCGTGGGTGCTGGCGTGGGTTGTAGATCGTCTTCATCCACACCCCGCTGAACACGATGCCCAGTACACCCATCACCACGAACACGTGCTCCCAGCCGAAGCTGAAGACGATCCAGCCCATGATCGGGGCGAACAGGGCAGTGGCGAAGTACTGCGCCGAGTTGAAGATTGCCGAAGCGGTGCCGCGCTCCTGGGTGGGGAACCAGGCCGCGACGATCCGGGCGTTGCCGGGGAACGACGGGGCTTCGGCGAAACCGACCAGAAAGCGCAGGGTGAACAGCGTGACCACGGCCCAGGCCACCGGCAGGCCACCGACGAAGCCCTGCAGCAGGGTGAACAGCGACCAGGTGAAGATGCTGAAGGCATAGACCTTCTTCGAGCCGAAGCGGTCGAGCAGCCAGCCGCCGGGGATTTGCCCGGCCACGTAGGCCCAGCCGAAGGCGGAGAAGATGTAGCCGAGGGTGACCGCGTCGATGCCAAGGTCCTTCTGCAGGCTGGAGCCGGCAATGGCAATGGTGGCGCGGTCGGCGTAGTTGATGGTGGTCACCAGGAACAGCATCAACAGGATCAGGTAGCGTACATGCGTCTTCTTAGTAGCTTGCATGCTGCTTACTCCCACTAGTTATTTTTGTGCGGGCTATCAGATTGTATTTTGGCGCCAGGGCAGGGCGCTGGACCGCGTTGCGGCCCATTGCCGGCAAGCCTGCTCCTGTGGGAGCCGGTTTGCCGGCGATCGGGGCTTACAGTGTCTGTGGCCCCATCTTGTCCATCAGCGCGGCGAGCATCTCGTACTCCTGCGCGGTCAGGTCGGTCAGCGGCGTGCGCACCGGGCCTGCGTCGTAGCCGGCGATCCGCGCGCCGGCCTTGACGATGCTCACGGCGTAGCCGGACTTGCGGTTGCGGATGTCCAGGTACGGCAGAAAGAAGTCGTCGATCAGCTTGCCGACGGTGGCGTGATCGTCACGGGCGATGGCGTGGTAGAAGTCCATCGCGGTCTTGGGCACGAAGTTGAACACCGCCGAGGAGTACACCGGCACACCGAGGGCTTTATACGCGGCAGCATACACCTCGGCGGTGGGCAGGCCACCCAGGTAGCTGAAACGATCACCCAGGCGGCGACGGATCGACACCATCAGTTCGATATCGCCCAGGCCATCCTTGTAGCCGATCAGGTTCGGGCAGCGCTCGGCGAGCTTTTCCAGCAGGTCGGCATTCAGGCGGCAGACGTTGCGGTTGTAGACCACGACACCGATGTTGACGGCCTTGCACACTGCCTCGACATGGGCGGCAACGCCGTCCTGGCTGGCTTCGGTGAGGTAGTGCGGCAGCAGCAGCAGGCCCTTGGCGCCCAGGCGCTCGGCTTCCTTGGCGTATTCGATGGCCTGGCGGGTCGAGCCGCCGACACCGGCGAGGATCGGTACCGAGGTGGCGCAGGTGTCGACTGCGGTCTTGATCACCTGGCTGTACTCGCTGGCGGCCAGGGAGAAGAACTCACCGGTGCCGCCAGCGGCGAACAGCGCGCTGGCGCCATAGGGGGCCAGCCATTCCAGACGCTTGACGTAGCCGGCAGGGTTGAAGTCGCCCTGGGCGTCGAAGTCGGTGACCGGGAAAGACAGCAGGCCGTGGGAGAGGATGGATTTCAGTTCTTGTGGAGTCATTGTTGTAGGCATCCTGTGGCGCTTGGGGTGAAGGGTGTTGTTTTTCGTTAGAGGTAAGTTATCGTACAACTTGTACGATGACTAGTCCCCTTGGGTAGATTTTTTGATTTGGGGGTTCGCCGTCAGGTGTTTGTTGGCGGGGAGATCGAGCGCCGCCCGCGCGGCGCTCGATCTCACAGGCGCAGAAGATCTTACGACAACCACTTGGCAGTCATCGTATCTCTAGGCGAAAGAAAGGAAAAAAAGATCGCGGAGACAGGCACAAGCCCGCCGCCCGCTTCCACGGGAAGAGTTCTGGGACCAGCAGAGGGTGACCGTAGGAAACGGGGGCGACCTTGCGCCGCCCCGCGATCAAAGCTAACGAAGCTTTGCTGGATCAGGCTGCCTGATGGCGCTTGACCTGAGACTTGCGGACCTGGGCGCGGCAAGCGTCGCCGAAGGCCTGGAACATCTTGATCGAGTCAGGGTTCTTCGCCGCCTGCCACTCCGGGTGCCACTGCACCGCGAACAGGAAGGGCGAAATGCTCGGCGCGTGAATCGCCTCGACCAGGCCGTCTTCGGCATGGGCAATCGGCTCGATACCGGCACCCAGCTTGCGCAGGCCCTGGCCGTGCAGCGAGTTGACGCGGATCTCGTCGGTGCCCAGGGTGTCGCGCAGCCAGCTACCCGGCTTGATCTTCACCCCATGCACCTGGGCGTATTGCACTTCGACCGGATCTTCCGGGTTTTCCCGGTGGTCGTTGAAGCCAGGCTCGGCGTAGACCTTCTGGTAGATGTCGCCGCCCAGGGCCACGTTGATTTCCTGCATGCCACGGCAGATGCCGAAGATCGGCAGGCCGCGCTTGATCGCCGCCTTGACCAGCGGAATGTCGAACAGGTCGCGGTTCTGGTCCTGGCCCTTGCCGGGGGTTTGGTTCTCCTGGCCGTACAGGGCCGGGTCGATGTTGCTGCCGGCACCGGTCAGGTACACGCCGTCGGCCATGTCCAGGTACGTCTCGAGGTCGTCGCTGCCGCAGCAGGTAGGGACCAGCACCGGGACGCAACCGGAGAACTCGACCAGCGGGGTGATGTATTTGTGGGTCATGACCTGATAGTCATGGCCTTTGCGCTCTTGGCTGCCCATGGTCATCAGGACGACGGGTTTGCGCAGGGAAGGTTGCTTGTTGCCAATGTTGCTGTTGGACATATGTCACCTTGGGACAGGTCTTGCCTGTCGTTGTTGTGCAGGCGCACGGCCGGGGCCATGGGTGCAGCCTGTAGCCCCGAGCACTGCCGGCTCGCCTCAGGGGCGATGCCGGTCGGGGCCTGACTGATAGCTTGCCAGAGCCGTTCGATATGTCAAACGAGTGGCAGGGCGCCGAGGCGCCGTTTTTCGGGGGCTTGAAGGTCTCGGAGCCTTGGGTGACAAGGGTTTGGCGGGGGTTTGGGTCAATAATATTTAACGACGCAGTTGGCTCTTTGCGTGGCTGCAATGATTATTCACTTTGCGTAGCACGGCGGTAGGCATTGGGCGTCTGGCCGCTCAAGCGTTTGAAGAAACGGGCGAAGTAGGTGGGGTCGCTGAAACCCAGGCTGTCGGACAGCTGGCCGATGCTCATGCGCGTGTACGACAGGTTGCGCCGGGCTTCGAGCAGCAGGCGCTGGTGCACCACCTGCAGTGCGGTCTGGCTGGCCAGGGCGCGGCACAGCTGATTGAGCTGCAGGCTGCTGATGCCCAGGCGCGCAGCGTAGGTTTCCACGGCCAGGTGCTCGCGGTAGTGCGCCTCGACCAGGCGCAGATAGCGGCCAAGCAATTGTTGGTCGCGCTCGCTGCGGGTGCGCGGGGCGCGGTCGTGCTGC
Organism: Pseudomonas sp. GZD-209; assembly: GCF_049310485.1. Classification (NCBI taxonomy): domain Bacteria; kingdom Pseudomonadati; phylum Pseudomonadota; class Gammaproteobacteria; order Pseudomonadales; family Pseudomonadaceae; genus Pseudomonas; species Pseudomonas sp. GZD-209. Next base: position 5,863 of record NZ_JBMOWQ010000141.1, on the reverse strand, counting down.
TGACGGTTGATCCACACCATCAGCGCGGTGACCAGTGCTTGCAGCAACGCCGCCCGTGCCGGGGCATTGCCCTGGTATTCCTGTTGCAGCGTGTCGATCAGCGTGTGCAGGCGCAGGCGGTCCTGGCCCAGCGGGTAGCAGCCGGGCGCGGCCAGGACGCTCAATGGCGCGCCCAGGCGTTGCTCGAGGTCGGCCACCAGCGCCGTGCCAAAGGTCAGCGCATGGCCCTGGATATCGGCACTGAAACGAAAGCCATGCACGGTCAGCGGCGGCACCACCTGGATCGCCGCCTGGCGGATCACGCTGCGCTCGCCCTCGATCTCCACCTGCGCCTCGCCGCGCTGCACGTACAGCAGCTGGAACAGCTCGGCATGGCGATGCGCCTTGATCTCCCAGTGGTGCAGGCGGCTGCGTGCCGGGATCGACTCGCAGTGCAGCAGGTCGGTGTCGGGCCAGGCGTGGCTTTCGCCGTAGAGCTGGAACAGCGGAATGCCGGAGAGCGGGCTGGGCATGGGGATGGCCTTGTCCGTTAATCGAACGTTTTTTGCAAAAGTGCAGTTTTTACAGTGGATAGCACACTTTTTCGGCCTGAATCGCTCGTAAAAATGCAGGGGAGAACCGTAACAGCACAAAGAGACAACAACAATGAAGACTCAGGTTGCAATCATCGGCGCAGGCCCGTCCGGCCTGCTGTTGGGCCAACTGCTGCACAAGGCCGGCATCGACACGCTGATCGTCGAGCGCCAGACCCCCGACTACGTACTTGGGCGCATTCGCGCCGGGGTGCTCGAACAGGGCACCGTCGATCTGCTGCGCGAGGCCGGGGTCGGCGAGCGCATGGATCGTGAAGGGCTGGTCCACGAAGGCGTCGAACTGCTGGTCGGTGGCCGCCGCCAGCGCCTGGACCTCAAGGCGCTGACCGGCGGCAAGACGGTAATGGTCTACGGCCAGACCGAGGTCACCCGTGACCTGATGCAGGCCCGTGAGCAGAGCGGGGCACCGATCATCTATTCAGCCAGCAAGGTGCAGCCCCATGACATCGACGGCGCGCAGCCATACCTGACGTTCGAGAAGGATGGCCAGTTGCACCGCGTTGACTGCGACTACATCGCCGGCTGCGACGGCTTCCACGGGGTCGCCCGGCAAAGCATTCCTGAAGGTGTGCTCAAGGCCTACGAGCGGGTCTACCCGTTCGGCTGGTTGGGGCTGCTGGCCGATACGCCGCCGGTGAACCACGAGCTGATCTACGCCCACCACGAGCGCGGCTTCGTGCTGTGCAGCCAGCGTTCGCAGACCCGCAGCCGCTACTACCTGCAAGTGCCGCTGCAGGAGCAGGTGGAGGACTGGCCGGATGCGCGTTTCTGGGCTGAGCTCAAGGCTCGGCTGCCCGAGGAGGTGGGCAAACGGCTGGTCACCGGCCCGGCCCTGGAAAAGAGCATCGCGCCGCTGCGCAGCCTGGTGGTCGAGCCCATGCAGCATGGCCGGTTGTTCCTGGTCGGTGATGCCGCGCACATTGTCCCGCCCACGGGTGCCAAAGGTCTCAACCTTGCAGCCTCGGACGTGAACTACCTGTACCGGATCCTGCTCAAGGTGTACCGCGAAGGCCGGACCGACCTGCTGGCTCAGTACTCACCCATGGCCTTGCGCCGGGTGTGGAAGGGCGAGCGCTTCAGCTGGTTCATGACCCAGTTGTTGCATGATTTTGGTGAGCATCACGATGACTGGGACCGCAAGATGCAGGAGGCTGATCGCGAGTACTTCCTCAGTTCGCAGGCGGGGTTGGTGAATATTGCCGAGAACTATGTGGGGTTGCCGTTCGAGGTGGTGGAGTAAAGGGGCGGTAGTTTTGTAGGCGCGGCACAAGGCCGCTCCTGCAGATGTCGTGCATTACCTGTGGGGGCCGGCTTGCCGGCGATTGGCCCCTCCAAGAAATCAACGTGTCAGCAGCGCGACCATCTCCCCATACCCCCGCTGGCGCGCATGCTCCAGCGCCGTCACCCCGTCCTTGTCGGCAATCGCCGGGTCGGCCCCGGCCGCCAGCAGCCGACGGACGATCTCCACATGGCGCGGCCCGCCATCGCCGAGGATCACCGCCTCCAGCAGCGCGGTCCAGTGCAGGCGGTTGAGGTGGTTCACATCGACCCCGGCATCGATCAGCAACTGCACGGTCTGCACATGCCCGCGCTCGGCCGCCGGGATCAGTGCGGTGCCGCCGTAGCGGTTGGTACTGCTCAAGTCGGCGCCATGGGCGAGGGTCAGGCGCAGTATCTCGTTAAGGCCACGGGCACCGGCGTACAGGTAAGGGCTGTCGTGGATGTTGTCCTTGGCGTTGACGTCGGCACCCGCCTCGATCAGTACCTGCGCTGCGGCGACCTGGTTGGCGTGGGTGGCTACCAGCAGCGCGGTCTGGCCTTGCTCGTCACGGGCGTCGAGGGTGGTGCCCTGGGCGAGCGCCTGGCGGATGGCGGGCAGGTCGCCAAGGCGGGCGGCATCGAACAGGCGGTTATTCATGGGCAGGCTCTCGGCGTGGGCGGCAAGGCTGGTGAGCAGGGCCAGCAGCAGGGTGGCAATCGGCAGGCGCATGGTCTGGGGTTCCTGGCAGGGCGAGCGTTCATCCTAGGTAACTGCGCGCGGCGCCAGAAGTGAATTTTCTGGATGCCAGGCAGTGGCTTTGCGCATGGTTGCCGGGCGTGGAGGGGCGTGATAGAAGTCAGTCTTGTCATTCAGAAGTCGAATACCAAGATGTCCATCAGCGTTAAATCGAATAGAGCCCTGTTCGACCTCGACCTGCTGCGCGCCATTGTCGTGGTGGCCGATTGCGGCAGTTTCACCACTGCGGCGGCACGCCTGCATTCCACCCAATCGACCATCAGCCAGAAGGTCCGCCGCCTCGAAGAGATGGTAGGCCACCGCCTGCTGGTGCGCGGTAACCGCGACGTGCTGCCTACCGATGCCGGCCAGACCCTGCTGGGTTACGCCCGGCACATGTTGGCGCTGAACGACCAGATGCTCGAAGCGTTGGCCGGGGCCATGGTCGGCATGACCGTGCGCCTGGGCGTGCCCGAGGACTTCGTGGGCGGGCGCACCACCAATGCGCTGTCGGCCTTCAGCCGGCGCCACCCGCAGGTCAAGCTGGAAGTCACCAGCGGGCTGTGCCGCGACCTCAGCCAGGCCTACGACAACGGTGAACTCGACCTGGTGCTGCTAAAGCAGCGGCGCAACAGCCGCGAAGGGGTGGCCTGCTGGCCGGAGCGCCTGCAATGGATCGACAGCGCGCGAATGCCAGCCTTCGAGCTCGACCCGGTGCCGCTGGTGACCTTCCCGCCACGGGGCCTGTACCGCGACGACATGATCAGCGCCATCGAGGGCATGGGCCGGCGCTGGCGCATCAGCTTCACCAGCTCCAGCCTCAGCGGCATCCAGGCGGCGGTGGCCGATGGCATGGGCATCAGCCTGCTGCCGCCGCGGGCGGCAACCCGTGAGCATCGGGTGCTGGGGGGCGAGCAGGGGCTGCCGGAGGTGGACAGCTACGAGATCGTGATCGTGCACCGGCCCACGGCCGATGTGATGGTCAAGGCGTTGGCCGAGGTGCTCACCGAGCTGCTGGCGGTGCAGGCGATCTGAAGGGGATGTTCAGCTGTTCCACTGCGGTGCGAAATCCGGGCTGACCAGGCGCCGGTCCTTCGCCAGCGCGGCGATCCGTGCGCGGTCCTCATCATCCAGGCGCAGGTCCAGCGCCGCCAGGTTGGCCAGTTGGTTTTCACGGCTGCTGGCTTTCGGGATCACTGCCACGGCGGATTGCTCCAGCAACCATGCCAAGGCCACTTGGCTGGGCAGCACACCGTGTTTGTCGGCGATGGTGCGGATGGCCGCTTGTTCGGCAGCCTGGCCGCGTGCCAGTGGGGTGTAGGCGGTGAAGGCCAGGCCATGCTGGCGAGCGAAGTCGAGCAGCGGCGTCTGGTCGAGCAGCACGTGGTACTCGACCTGGATCGCCGACAGCGGGGCGCCCAGTTGTTCGATCACCTGGCGCAGCAGCCCGAGCGGGAAGTTGGCCACGCCGATGCAGCGCGCCTTGCCTTCATCACGCAGGGCCACCAGGGTTTCGATGCTGCGCGCCAGGTCCCAATCCTTGCCCGGCCAGTGGATATGGAACAGGTCGACCTGTTCGGTGCCCAGGGCGCGCAGGCTGTCTTCCAGGGACTGGCGCATGGCCTGGGGGGCGAGGCGGTCCCACCAGACCTTGGTGGTCAGGTGAATGGCCTCGCGCGGCACGCTGCTGTCACGCAGGGCCTGGCCGACTGCGGCTTCGTTGTTGTAGGCGGTGGCGGTGTCGATATGCCGGTAGCCCAGCTCCAGCGCCTGGTGCACGGCGCGGGTGCAGTCGGCGCCGGTCATTGGCCAGGTGCCCAGGCCGATGGCAGGCATGTCGAGGCCGTGGCGGGTGGTGAGCCTGTGCATGGAGGTACTCCTTGTACTGATGGAAAGGTGGACGGACATGATCGGCCATCGGTGAATGGCTGGCAGTGGGGGCAGGGGGAAAGTGGTCGATCAGCGAACGAAATGTACCGGGCAGTACAGAAGCCTTGGCCCAGGCAATGTTCATCGCCGTGGATCTCTTCTAGAATCCGCGGATGCCCGGGCGCAAGGCCGGGGCCACCGCCCGAGAGCCCCATGAGTTCCAGTACGCCGCTGTCCGGAGTCAACCAGCCGCTGCGCGGTATCACCTTGGTGGTGGTGGCCACTTTCCTGTTCGCCGGTCACGACGCGTTGTCGAAGTTCCTCGGCGGCATCTACCCGATCATCATGGTGGTGTGGGCTCGTTACCTGGTGCACACCTTGCTGATGGCCGGGATCTTCCTGCCCAAGGCTGGCATGGCGGTGTTGCGTACCCGGCGCCCGTTGTTGCAGACCCTGCGTGCCTTGAGCCTGCTCAGCACCAGCCTGTTGTTCACTGCCGGCTTGCAGTATTTGCCGTTGGCCGAGGCGACGTCGGTCAACTTCCTGGCCCCGGTGCTGGTCACTGCGTTGTCGGTGCCGTTGCTCAAGGAGCGGGTCACGGCGGGGCAGTGGGCGGCGGTGGTGATGGGGTTTGTCGGGGTACTGGTGGTGGTGCATCCCGGCGGGGCGATGTTTACCCCGGCGATCCTGTTTCCGTTGGGGTCGGCGCTGGGGTTCTGTTCGTACCAGTTGCTGACGCGGGTGCTGGCGGCCCATGACAGCCCGACTACCAGCAACTTCTATGCGGGGTTGTGCAATACCTTGGTGTTGAGTGCGATGGTGCCGTTTTTCTGGCAGGTGCCGGAGTGGACGCATGCTTTGTTAATGCTGGCGCTGGGGGGGTGTGGGATGACGGCGCATCTGCTGCTGACGCAGGCGTTCAGGTTTGCGGCGCCGGCTCTGTTGGCGCCGTTCAGTTATTGCCAGATTGTGTTTGCGGGGTTGTTGGGGTTGGTGGTTTTTGGGCAGGTGCCGGATGGTATGAGTTTGGTGGGGATTTCGGTGATTTGTTTGAGTGGGTTGGGGGCGGCTTGGATGCAGCGGCGTAAGTAGGGGGTGGAATTTGGAGGTTGTTGCAGTTATTGCTTGACGGTTTCAAGTTTCAAGTTTCAAGTTTCAAGTTTTTTGGATCTTGTTGTCTGTTGGTTTTGATAGTTGTATGCGCATTCATTTGTGATGTCGACGCATAGTCACCTTTCCGCCCTTACGGCGGGTTACTTTGGTCTTGGCCAAAGTAACCAAAGCCGCTCGCTCCCATCATACGGCCCCTACGCTGCGCTTCGGGGTCCCTTCGCTCCGGCGTCCTCCGGGCCCGCGCGGCCTCCGACTTGCTGCGCAAGTCTACATCTCGCGCCTTCGGCTGCGC